>NZ_JAODZS010000014.1:0-112141 GCF_029835375.1 Morganella sp. GD04133
AATAGCGCCTTTTTTATAAAACGATCAGCGGCGAGAATTATTTTTTCTCGTCGTGGATACCTTCATCAGAACGGCAGTCACCATCCGCACAATGGCCGTACAGGTACAGGCTGTGGTTGGTGAGTTTGATACCGTGGCGTTCCGCGATATTTTTCTGACGTGATTCAATGGATTCATCACTGAACTCAATCACTTTACCGCAATCCAGGCAGATCAGGTGATCGTGGTGCTGCTGCTGGGTCAGTTCAAAAACGGATTTGCCGCCTTCAAAGTTATGACGGGTGACAATACCGGCGTCATCAAACTGGTTCAGAACGCGGTAGACAGTGGCAAGCCCAATCTCTTCACCGATATCGATCAGTTTTTTGTAGAGATCTTCCGCACTGACGTGGTGGCACTCCGGATCCTGCAACACTTCCAGAATCTTCAGGCGGGGAAGTGTGACTTTCAGTCCTGCATTTTTCAATGCTTTATTGTTATCGGTCATGCGGATTTAGTCCTATATTGTCGCTGGTGAGCATATGCTAAGGAAAACGCTCAACGGCTGAACACAATGCCCGGCTATCAAAAAGTGTCAGGTGCGATTCGCCTGACCGATACCGGACCGGATAATAATATCATTACATAAATAAGCAGAATTATCATTCGCAATTTAAGGGAAAACCTTAAATTGCCAGAATCTCATCGAGACTCATTTCTTCGCGGATCTGCTCAACCCATTTTGCCACGCGCTCGTTAGTCAGCTCCGGCTGGCGATCTTCATCAATGGCCAGACCAATAAAGTGACTGTCATCCGCCAGGCCTTTTGATTCTTCAAAGTGGTAGCCTTCCGTCGGCCAGTGACCCACAATGGTTGCACCGCGCGGTTCAATGATGTCACGGATGGTGCCCATGGCGTCACAGAAATACTCCGCGTAATCCTCCTGGTCACCACAACCGAAGATAGCCACAATTTTACCGTTAAAATCAATTTCTTCCAGCGTCGGGAAGAAATCATCCCAGTCACACTGTGCTTCGCCGTAATACCAGGTCGGGATACCCAGCAGTAAGAAATCAAACCCTTCGATGTCCTCTTTGCTGCACTTGGCAACATCCCGGACCTCAGCCACGTCATCGCCGAGTAATTTCTGAATCATTTTAGCGATATTTTCTGTGTTACCGGTGTCACTACCGAAAAATATACCTGCGATTGCCATAAATAAGCCTCTCAACCGAAAATCTCTGTGCCTGCAAAAGGACGCCGCAGCGACAACAAGCAGAAATTATAACTATTTCATCTTCATAAATACTATTCTGACGAAAACAGTATTTGAAGTCTGTCAAATTTGTGTGGTGTGTCGTCTCACAATTTGGTGCATAAATCTGAACGCTGAAGGTAATCAAGCAGAATTTGCTCGATAAGTTCGCCCCGGTTCACGTTTTCTTCGTATGCCAGCTGATTCAGGGCATCGACAATATCCGCATTCAGTTTGAGCTCAACGCGGCGTAATCCGTTAACTTTGTCACGCCGCAGCTGATTGCGTTTGTTAATCCGCAACTGCTCATCACGGGAGAGCGGGTTTGTTTTCGGGCGTCCGGGCCGGCGTTCGTCAGCGAACAAATCCAGCGTGGTACGATCCGTTTGTTCTTTGGCCATAATTTTACTACGAAAAGGCGGATTACAATGATAAACGCGCAATGATACACCGCCATCCCGCTTACCGCCACCGCTTCACGGTCTGTTGCTGCGGATTTTGTGACGATTGATTAACATCGCACCGCACGGCGGCAGTGTTACTGCGGATTACAAGTCGGATTGATGCTTTCTCTTTTGTAATTATCATTATGAATATATTAGAAAAAAGAGAGGTTTCATATCAGGATAACAGAGTATTTTTGAGGGCAGGTATTCCGTAGTATGTATTTTCAGCAAGGGAACAACAGAGGACGCGCACATGGATCGTATCTCAAAACCGGCGGTGTTATCGCAGATGTCGCACAGAAAGCACGATACCGGCAGTAAAATAAAGCAGATACTGGTGGTACTTATTCGTCAGCTTCAGTATCTGTGTCTGATTTTATCCGGTTGCTGCCTGCTGGATATCTGTTTTGATTTGCCGGGGCAGGATGTCAGACACCAGGTTCGTGCGGTCGTGGCCTGGTGGCAGGAGAGTGACACTGACAACCGGATACTGAGCTTTCGTCAGTAAATGATGCCACCGTGACGGCGGCACTGCTGTCAGGCTTTATCCAGGAAGCGGCTGATGGCGCGTAAAACGGCCTCCGGTTTTTCAGCGTGTACCCAGTGACCGCATCCGGCTATCACATGCGCGGTTGCCTGCGGGAACTGCGCCATAATCGTGTCGCGGTATTCCGGTTTCACATACGATGAATTCCCCCCCGGGATAAGCAGCAGCGGAACCTGTTGTGGCGGCAGGGTTTCCCAGCCGATGATGGACTCATACTGTGCTTTGATAACCGGCAGGTTGAATTTCCATTCTCCCTGCTTAAAGGATTTCAGCAAAAACGGAATGACACCGTCCTCACGGATACGCTGAGCCATGATTGTGGTGGCTTCCGTGCGGGTAGAGACACCGGCGGCGGTAACGTCTTCCAGTGCCGCGATAATCTCATCATGACGGCGCACACCGTAAGCGACCGGTGCCATATCAATAACAACCAGTTTTTCAGTCACGTCCGGGGCCAGTGCAGCCAGCGCCATGGCGATTTTTCCGCCCATAGAGTGGCCAATCACAATGACTTTCCCGAAATGCAGGGAGCGGATAAGGTCGAGCACATCCTGCGCCATTTCCCGGTACGTCATGGTTTGTGCGCGTGGTGAATCGCCGTGGTTACGGACATCAATCTGTACCACGGTATGCGTTTTCCGCAGTTCACGGCCGAGCACCCCGAGATTATGCAGATCCCCGAACAAACCGTGGATCAGAACAATGGGTGTGGTGTGATGTGATATTTCAGGCGTGAATATTTCATGATGAAGTAATGCAGGTAATTTCATAGTAATAACCGATCCGCAGAGCAAAACAGGTGGTTATGATGACACGGCAGCCTCCGGAAACCAACATGTTAAGTAAATGTTTCTTTGACTGATTGTGTGTCCGGAAACGATAACTTACTGATTTGTTTTTTAAATGCCGGATGGGGAAAACTGCGGTGATTTTTAGTTTAAGTTATTGAAATTTTACTTGTTTTGTTTTGCGATTTTCTATCTTATAATAAGGTGTTCCGCGTTAACGAATAAAAGAACCGGGTAGAAATGAAAACAATCGATGTAGATGAAGAACTTTACAGTTATATTGCCAGCCACACACAGCACATTGGTGAAAGCGCATCGGTAATTTTACGCCGTATGCTGAATTTAGGGCCACAGACGCCGGGTGCCACCTGCGCGCCTGCTGCAACTGACCGCGCTGAGAATAAAACCCCGCCGGTCACCCCGCGCCCGGTAAAAACCGTTTCTCAGGATCCGGTCAGGGTCATGCGCGAACTGCTGTTATCTGACAGTTATGCAGAGAAAAAGAAAACCATCGACCGTTTTATGCTGGTGTTATCCGCACTGTATAATATTGATCCGCAAGGGTTCAGCAAAAGCACTGATGAGCTCCATGGCCGCACCCGCGTCTATTTTGCCGGTGATGAGCACACGCTGCTGGCCAGCGGTAAGACCTGCAAGCCGCGCCACATTCCGGGCACGCCGTTCTGGGTTATCACCAACACCAATACTCAGCGCAAGCAGAGCATGGTAGAACAGATTATGCAGGGAATGGGCTTCCCGGCAAACACTGTCGAGAAAGTCTGCAATACCCTGTAAGGGGTATTTATCTGCCGGTGACGGCGTAATCAGGGGAGAATGACACAGTGGCTCATACGCACCCGCGGGCTGGCCAGCCTGCGCAACAATCCGATTTAATCAATGTGGCGCAGCTAACCTCTCAGTATTATACCCTTGCACCTGATGCGGCGGATCCGGCACAGCAGGTCAGATTCGGGACTTCCGGCCACCGCGGCAGTGCGGCGCGCGGCAGTTTCAATGAAGCACATATTCTGGCGGTCACTCAGGCAATCGCTGAAATCCGTCAGCAGCAGGGCATTACCGGGCCGTGCTATGTGGGCAAAGATACTCACGCACTGTCTGAAGCGGCGTTTCAGACGGTGTTATCCGTACTGGCAGCAAATGGTGTCCGCGTTATTATTCAGGAAAACAATGGCTTCACCCCGACACCGGCGGTGTCTCATGCCATTCTGACTTACAACCGCGACCATACTGATAAAGCGGACGGCATTGTTATCACCCCGTCGCACAACCCGCCGGAAGATGGCGGCATCAAATATAATCCGCCGACCGGCGGCCCGGCAGATACTGACCTCACCTCTGTGATCGAAAAGCGTGCCAATGTGCTGCTGGCCGGTAATATGGCGCAGGTGAAACAGATGCCGGTGTGTGATGCCCTGTGCAGCCCGCTGGTTACTGCGGTGAACCTGATTGAGCCGTATGTCAGCTCGCTCAGTGAGGTGATCAACATGGATGCTATCCGTAACGCGAAACTCAAAATCGGTGTGGATCCGCTGGGCGGTGCCGGGATTGAGTACTGGAAACGCATCCGTGATTTTTATGATCTGGATATTGAGCTGGTCAATGAGCAGGTGGATCAGACATTCCGCTTTATGCCGCTGGATCACGACGGGGTTATCCGTATGGATTGCTCCTCAAAATGGGCCATGGCAGGGCTGCTCAGCATGCGTGATCGCTTCTCACTGGCCTTCGCCAATGACCCGGATTACGACCGTCACGGGATTGTGACGCCGAAAGGGCTGATGAATCCGAACCATTATCTGGCGGTGGCGATTAACTATTTATTTCAGCACCGTCCGGAGTGGCCGGCTTCTGTCGGTGTCGGCAAAACCCTGGTGTCCAGCGCAATGATTGACCGCGTGGTCGCTGATTTACAGCGTGATCTGGTGGAAGTGCCGGTCGGGTTCAAGTGGTTTGTGGACGGGCTGTATAACGGTACGCTGGGCTTCGGCGGTGAAGAGAGCGCGGGGGCTTCTTTCCTGCGCTTTGACGGTACACCGTGGTCAACCGATAAAGACGGTATTATCCTTTGCCTGCTGGCCGCCGAGCTGACCGCTGTGACCGGCAAAAACCCGCAGCAGCATTATGATGATCTGGCGGAAAAATTCGGTTCGCCGTGCTACAGCCGGATCCAGGCAGCAGCCAGTCACGCGGAAAAGTCCCGGTTGTCGAAGCTGTCTCCGGAAATGGTGACCGCTGATACCCTGGCCGGTGATCCGATCACCGCCCGCCTGACAGCCGCGCCGGGTAACGGCGCGTCGATCGGCGGCCTGAAAATCATGAGTGAGCAGGGGTGGTTTGCCGCGCGTCCTTCCGGTACGGAAGATGCCTATAAAATCTATTGTGAAAGTTTCCGGGGTCCGGAACATCTGGCACAGATAGAAAAAGAAGCGATTGAAATAGTTAACCAGGTGATTGCGGACTGACGCATTCCCCCGGAAAAGCAGCGCGGAGCGGATCTTTCCCTCCGCGTTTTTTTGCCTGCTTTATCCCAGTGCAACCATTAGCGCACCGAGCGTGATCAGTGCAACGCCGCCTGCGGCAATCAGAGATATTTTTTCACCGAACAGGATCACAGCCAAAATGACGGCAAAGACCACACTCAGTTTATCAATCGGGGCAACCTGTGAAACCTGCCCGTTTTTTATCGCCATAAAATAGAACAGCCAGGAAAGCGCACCGGCAATTCCGCTCAGAGCAATAAAGAACAACGCTTTGCGGTTTTCGATTATCTCACTGATTAAATTCAGTTTTCCCTGAACGATAACAACGCCGACTAAAAATAACGCCATAATGACGGCGCGGATTGCGGTTGCGGTATTGGCATCCAGATGCTGTAACCCCATTTTCCCGAAGACTGCAACCATGGCGGCACTGATAGCAGACAGCAGGGCATAAACCAGCCAGGCACTCATAATAAATAATTCCCATTATCAATTAGTGGTGTGAATATCATAAGGCATTTTCATTACTGTATTAGCCTAATTTTAAACTATAAAAATGTTATCAAAATGATAAAAAATAACAATTTTGTAATTTAATTACGGGAAAGAGGCATTTCGTGCGTATCATACCGGGGATAAGTGGTCAGATGAGTGGTAAAGTTTCACCAAACGGGCTAATATGAAAGCGAAATACATTCGGTGATTATTGCCATTTTGCGATAATCCGTTATTAAGGAGGGTCTCAATGTCAACATTTCAGGCATATCCGTTGCATAAGGTTCTCTTGCGCCGTACCGGTGCAGTATCTTTAGGTATCCTGGCGTTCCCGTTTATGCTGTTCTACCGGGATCGCGCCCGCTTCTGGAGCTATCTGTACCGCGTGTGGTCCAAGACAAGTGACAAACCGGTCTGGCTGGCACGTTCAGAAAATGCGGTAAGCAGCACTCAGCAGCACTGATACCGGCATCCGGAAAGCAAAAGAGACGCCCGGCGATGTTATCGCGGGGCGTTTTTTTATGCC
Source organism: Morganella sp. GD04133 (assembly GCF_029835375.1). Lineage (NCBI taxonomy): Bacteria > Pseudomonadati > Pseudomonadota > Gammaproteobacteria > Enterobacterales > Morganellaceae > Morganella > Morganella sp. GD04133. The sequence goes on from NZ_JAODZS010000014.1 coordinate 6,539, forward strand.
TGCAAATTGCTATTGGCGGGCAGGGAAGGTATGGTAAATCTATCCGCACGGACAGGAAAAATGTATGAATCATATTGAATTAGAACAGATTATTAATGAAAAGCTGGCAGTACAGGAATTTCAGGATTATGCCCCGAACGGTTTACAAGTTGAAGGGCGTAAACAGGTTCAGCGCGTGGTGACCGGCGTGACCGCCTGTCAGGCATTGCTGGATGAAGCGGTGAGACTGAATGCCGATGCAGTTCTGGTACATCACGGCTATTTCTGGAAAAACGAGCCGGTCAGTATCCGGGGCATGAAGCAGCGCCGAATCAAAACACTGCTGTGTAACGATATGAATTTATACGGTTATCACCTGCCGCTGGATGCGCATCCGGAGCTGGGTAATAACGCGAAACTGGCGCAACTGATGGGGGTCACGGTCACCGGGCAGGTTGATTCGCTGCTTCCGTACGGCGAGTTCGCGCAGCCGGTCAGCGGTGAGGAACTGGCGCAGCGTTTACAGCAGGGGCTGGATCGGGAAATTCTGCATTGCGGGGATAATGCGCCTGCTCAGATTAAAAAGCTGGGCTGGTGTACCGGCGGCGGCCAGAGTTTTATTCAGGCCGCCGCAGATGCGGGGCTTGATGGTTTTGTGACCGGCGAGGTGTCAGAGCAGACAATTCATATCGCCCGTGAATGCGGGATGCACTTCTTTGCTGCCGGTCACCATGCCACCGAGCGCGGCGGGATCCGTGCTCTGGGTGAATGGTTGCAGAAAACACACGGACTGGATGTCATTTTTGTGGATATCCCGAATCCTGCATAATCAGTAACATAAAAAGCCGGTCAGAAGACCGGCTTTTTATTGCGTTGTTTATGTACGTTGTACAGCCTTGCGCGGTGTGCAGAGCAGTGTCCCCGCAGCACAGATACACAGTGACATACCGAGATTCTGACTCAGCCCGGCCAGTGCCAGTCCGCCGCCAATCAGCAGGTAATACATCAGACCGAGCAGCGCACCGGCAGTGCCGAGGCGGTCACGGTAATCCTGTAACACACCGGCAAGAATATTCGGAATGGCGAGCCCGTAACAAATCACGATACCTGTCACCGGCAGCACAAACAAAATCGATCCGGACAACAGCCAGACCGCAGCAGCGCTGACCATACCGATGATGGCAGCAAGGCGGATCAGTGAATGGTTGTGCCATCCGCGTTTAAGCAGGGCACGGTTGATCACAGAGCCGGCGGCCACACCAAGTGCGAGCAGTAATCCGCTGTAACCGAATTCCTGTTGTGTGAAACCCAGCCTGCTGAAATAAAACGGTGCTAACTGGTAGTAACTGAACAGGCTGATATTCAGAAAGGCAATCAGCAGCACGTTGCGCAGAATAAAGCGGTCACACAGCATACGACCGGCTGTTTCCGGCAGTGAAACGGACGCGATATGTGCCGGACGTGTTTCCGGTAACCGGAGTGCTGTCCATGCCAGCAGCGTCACCGCCAGTACGGCAAGTCCGGTAAAGACGCCCTGATAACCGGCAAAAGCGGTCAGTACCGCGCCGCTGAACATCCCCAGTGCCGGACTGACAGCCAGTGCTATTCCCATGACAGAAAACACTTTTGCCAGCTCATCACCACGGTAACAGTCGCGCATGATGGTTTGCGTGCCGACTGAGCCGACCGCCGCCCCGAAAGCAGACAGCATCCGCAGGATCAGTAACACACTGAAATCCTGCGTGATAACCGCACCACAGGAGGCGGCAGCGTAAAGTATCAGACCGCTCAGCATGGTGCGTCTGCGTCCGGCAATATCACATAAACGTCCCCAGGTGACCACACCGAGTGCGAAGGCGAAAAAGTACAGGGACAGTGTCTGCCCTGCCTGTGCCGCACTGACGCTGAATCCCTGCGCGATATCCGTCAGCGCCGGGCTGTAGATGGTTTCCGCTATCTGCGGGAACATCATCAGGGCAACGGCAAGTGTTAATGCGGGTTTTTGTATTGTCATTTTGTCCCCCTTTTTTGTAACTGAAATGAACGGGACGCAGATTAGCAAAAGGCGGGATGTCTTATTATAATAATAGGGACATTCTGTTTATCAAAAGGGACAATATGGCGTGGCTGAAGCAAAGTGATGCATTTGATGCGGACAGCTATTCCGCACCACTGATTGGCATTGCCGCAGATATGGCGGCACAGCATGATTCCGGTTTTCACCGCCATCAGCGCGGACAATTGCTGTTTACCGAGCGGGGGGCGATTCAGATCACCCTGACGGACACTCTCTCCGTTCTGCCGCCGACACGGGTGGCGTGGATCCCGCCGCAGATGCTGCACCGCGCGCAGATGTTTGAGGCTGTCGGCTACCGCTCGCTGTATCCGGATGCCCGGCTCAGCGCCCGTCTGCCGCCAACCTGTGAAATTTTCGGCGTATCACCGCTGCTGCGCGGGATCTTGTTTCTCTTTGCCGGACTGCCGTTTGACAGTGACTGGACACAACCCCGCTTACAGCATCTGCTGCCGGTGTTTCTGGATGAGCTGGCGCTGGCCGGACGGGAAAATATGCAATTACCGCTGCCGTCTGACCGGCGGCTGAAAAACCTGGATACGCGGATATTGCCGCCGCCGCTCAATGAACTGGCGTCCTGCTGTGGTGCCGGGGAGAAGACGATCACCCGGATTTTCCGGCGGGAAACTGGGATGAGCTATCAGCAGTGGCGGCAGCAGTGGCGATTAATAAAATCTGTTGAACTTTTGGCGAAAAAATACCGCAACAGCGATATTGCACAGGCGCTCGGATTTGCCAGTGACAGCGCGTTTGTCTCTTTCTTCCGTAAGATGACCGGAAAAACACCCGGTGAATATATGGGTAAATGAATAGCCGGGAGTTAAAAATGCATAAAAAAACCCTCGGCAGAGGGTTTTATAAGGATTGATACGGTATTGTTACGATGAACAGCGTTTGGTGACTTTGGTTTCAAACGGGCGCTCAGTGTAACCGGTATAAAGCTGACGCGGACGGGCAATTTTGAGGCCGTCGTCGTGCATTTCGCTCCAGTGGGCGATCCAGCCGATAGTGCGGCCGATAGCAAAGATCACCGTAAACATATTTGACGGAATACCCAGTGCTTTCAGGATGATACCGGAGTAGAAATCCACGTTCGGGTAGAGTTTCTTCTCGATAAAGTATGGGTCGTTCAGCGCGATACGCTCCAGCTCCATCGCCACTTCCAGCAGGCTGTCATTCAGACCCAGTTCGTTGAGCACTTCGTGACAGGTTTCACGCATCACTTTGGCACGCGGGTCATGGTTTTTGTACACGCGGTGACCAAATCCCATCAGGCGGAAAGAGTCGTTTTTATCTTTCGCACGTTCAATAAAGGCCGGGATGTGATCGACGGTCTGGATCTCTTCCAGCATACGCAGGCAGGCTTCGTTCGCGCCGCCGTGAGCAGGTCCCCACAGGGAGGCAATACCGGCTGCGATACAGGCGAACGGGTTGGCACCGGAAGAACCGGCGGTCCGGACAGTGGAAGTAGAGGCATTTTGTTCGTGGTCTGCGTGCAGGATCAGGATTCTGTCCATGGCACGTTCCAGCACCGGATTGACCACATACTCTTCACACGGGGTGGCAAACATCATACGCAGGAAGTTAGCGGCGTAGGAAAGATTGTTCTTCGGATAGACAAACGGCTGCCCGACAGAATATTTGTAACACATTGCCGCGACAGTCGGCATTTTGGAGAGCAGACGGTAGGCCGCAATTTCGCGGTGGCGCGGATTATTCACATCCAGCGAATCATGGTAGAACGCCGCCAGCGCGCCGGTTACGCCGCAGAGCACGGCCATTGGGTGAGAATCACGGCGGAACCCGTTGAATAAGCGGGTGATCTGCTCGTGGATCATGGTGTGGCGTTTAACGGTTTCTTTAAATTCGTCATACTCTTTCTGGTCAGGTGCTTCGCCGTACAGCAGGATATAGCACACTTCCAGATAATCAGATTTCATCGCCAGCTCTTCTATCGGGAAGCCGCGATGTAACAGGATACCTTGATCACCGTCGATATACGTGATTTTTGATTCACAGGACGCAGTGGAGGTGAAGCCGGGGTCAAAGGTATAGTAGCCTTTCCCGCCGAGCGTCCGGACATCAACCACGGGCTGGCCGAGAGTCGGGCTCAGGATATCCAGATCAGTAACCCTGACGCCGTTTAGTGTCAGCTCCGCCTTTGTATTAGACATGTAGGTCTCCTTAGCGCATTTATTATTTGTTTTGCAATCTTTTGTGATAACCACTGATGCGTTACCTGAATGGATACCGTACCTGGTATTACGTTATCCGGTACGGCGCATGATGGGTTATCAGATTGTTAATGAAACTTTGTGTTGCGATAAAAGTTATGTTGTACAGCAAGATATTGTGCATTTTTTGCAAGTTACACTTTTGCATAAGTTTGCACTTACGGGAAGTCTTTCTTGCCGGTAATTGTCGTTTTAATTTTTGTATTTAACCATACTTTGTGACCCAAATGTTGTAAAAATGTCACAAGTAATAATAATGGGCGTTTTTATTGTGTGAACCGTGATCTTATTCACTGTTCTGGCTAAATCTGACCAAACATTTTGTATGGGAATTGTAATCATATTGTGAAGTCCATATACTGCCCCAAGGTCTCCGGAATTCCCTGAAGCAGGAGCACCCAGCGTAACTGAATCATTACTTTTGTAAAACAATACGGATGTGGATTTTACTTAAGGATTGTTCTTATTACCCCAGCGCTGTCTGATTTCCGCCCGGGTCCGGAGGAAGGAAAAATAATAAAGAGCTGTGTGGGCAAAATTGTGAAAAAACAACGACCTGTCAATTTAGACTTGCAGACGATCCACTTTCCGATCCCTGCAATCGCTTCAATTTTACACCGTGTCTCAGGCGTCATTACCTTTATTGCTGTAGCGATTCTGCTGTGGCTGTTAGGGTTGTCGCTGTCCTCGCCGGAAGGGTTTGCGCAGGCTGCTGATATCATGAGCGGTTTCTTCGCGAAGTTTATCCTCTGGGGCATCCTCACTGCATTGGCTTACCACATCTGCGGTGGTATTCGTCACATGTTAATGGATTTCGGGTTTGTTGATGAAACGCTGGCTGCCGGTATTTCATCCGCGAAGATTTCCATGGTTCTGACTGTGATTTTAGCCGTGTTGGCGGGGGTTCTGGTATGGTGAAAAATTCAAAAATCAGTGCGACCACGCTCGGCCGTAACGGGATACAGGATTGGTTAATTCTGCGTGCCAGCGCCATTGTGATTACACTTTATGTACTCTACCTCATCGGTTTTGTAGCTTTTACCTCCGACATCACTTATGACGTCTGGTACCGCTTCTTTACCGCATCATTCACTCAGGTGTTCACCACCCTGACACTGATCGCCGTTCTCGCCCATGCCTGGGTCGGGTTATGGCAGGTACTGACGGATTACGTCAAGTGCCTGAGCCTGCGCCTGCTGCTGCAATTTATTGTCATTATTGTACTGGCGGCTTATGTCATTTACGGTTCAATCATTGTGTGGGGTGTCTAAATGAGCTTACCTGTCAGAGAGTTTGATGCAGTTGTTATCGGTGCAGGCGGCGCAGGTATGCGCGCGGCACTTCAGATTTCTCAGTCCGGCCTGTCCTGCGCCCTGTTATCCAAAGTATTCCCGACCCGCTCTCATACCGTATCCGCCCAGGGCGGTATCACGGTGGCGCTGGGGAATACCCATCCGGATAACTGGGAATGGCACATGTACGACACCGTAAAAGGGTCGGATTACATCGGTGACCAGGACGCTATCGAATACATGTGTAAAACCGGCCCGGAAGCGGTGCTGGAACTGGAGCACATGGGGTTACCGTTCTCCCGTCTGGACGACGGCAGTATTTATCAGCGTCCGTTCGGCGGACAATCCAAAGATTTCGGGGGCGAGCAGGCAGCCCGTACTGCCGCTGCGGCTGACCGTACCGGTCACGCACTGCTGCATACGCTGTATCAGCAGAACCTGAAAAATCACACCACGATTTTCTCCGAATGGTATGCCCTCGATCTGGTGAAAAACCAGGACGGCGCCATTATGGGGACCACCGCTATCTGTATCGAAACCGGTGAAGTGGTCTATTTCAAAGCCAAAGCCACGATTCTGGCGACCGGTGGTGCAGGGCGTATCTATCAGTCCACCACCAACGCCCATATCAACACCGGTGATGGTGTCGGTATGGCGGTCCGTGCCGGTATTCCGCTGCAGGATATGGAAATGTGGCAGTTCCACCCGACCGGGATTGCCGGTGCCGGGGTGCTGGTCACTGAAGGCTGCCGTGGTGAGGGCGGTTATCTGCTCAATAAAGACGGTGAGCGCTTTATGGAGCGCTATGCACCGAACGCCAAAGATCTTGCCGGGCGTGACGTGGTTGCCCGTTCCATTATGATCGAAATCCGCGAAGGGCGGGGTTGTGACGGTCCGTGGGGACCGCATGCCAAACTGAAACTCGACCATCTGGGCAAAGAGGTGCTGGAATCCCGTCTGCCGGGTATTCTGGAACTGTCACGGACATTCGCCCACGTCGATCCGGTCAAAGAACCGATTCCGGTTATCCCGACCTGCCACTATATGATGGGCGGCATCCCGACCAAAGTCACCGGTCAGGTTGTGACCATGAATGAGCAGGGTGAGGATGTGCTGGTGCCGGGTCTGTTCGCGGTCGGTGAAATTGCCTGTGTTTCTGTTCACGGCGCAAACCGCCTCGGCGGTAACTCACTGCTTGACCTGGTGGTCTTCGGCCGTTCAGCCGGTCTGCATCTGAAAGAATCCATTCTGGAGCAGGGCGCAATGCGTGATGCCGGTGAATCGGATGTTGATGCGGCGCTGGCGCGTCTGAACCGCTGGAACAACACCCGCAGCGGTGAGGATCCGGTTGCTATCCGCAAGGCCCTGCAATCCTGCATGCAGCACAACTTCTCGGTATTCCGCGAAGGGGATGCAATGGCCAAGGGACTGGAAGAGCTGAAAGCCATTAAAGAGCGCCTGCAGTACGCGCGTCTGGATGACACCTCATCAGAATTCAACACCCAGCGCATTGAGTGTCTGGAGCTGGATAACCTGATGGAAACGGCGTATTCCACTGCAATGGCCGCTAACTTCCGTACTGAAAGCCGTGGTGCGCACAGCCGTTTTGACTATCCGGATCGTGATGATGCGAACTGGCTGTGTCATTCCCTGTACCTGCCGCAATCTGAAACCATGACACGTCGTGCGGTGAACATGCAGCCGAAGCTGCGTGATCCCTTCCCGCCGAAGATTCGTACTTACTGATGTGTGGTGATGAGGCATTTGCGGAGAGAATACTATGAAAGTTGAATTTTCAGTTTATCGCTATAACCCGGATGTGGATAACGCACCACACATGCAGAACTATCAGCTGGATGTGGAAGAAGGCCGGGACATGATGGTGCTGGATGCACTTATTCTGCTGAAAGAGCAGGATCCGAGCCTGTCATTCCGCCGCTCCTGTCGTGAAGGGGTGTGCGGTTCTGACGGCATCAATATGAACGGCAAAAACGGTCTGGCTTGTATCACACCGTTGTCGGCACTGATGAAAGGCGGCAAAAAAGTGGTGATCCGTCCGCTGCCGGGCTTACCGGTGGTGCGGGATCTGGTGGTGGATATGGGGCAGTTCTACGCGCAGTATGAAAAGATCCGCCCGTATCTGATCAACGACAACAAAAACCCGCCGGCACGTGAGCATTTGCAGTCACCGGCGCAGCGCGAAAAGCTCGATGGTCTGTACGAATGTATCCTGTGTGCCTGCTGCTCGACATCCTGCCCGTCCTTCTGGTGGAACCCGGACAAGTTTATCGGCCCGGCCGGTTTATTAGCCGCATACCGCTTCCTGACGGACAGCCGTGATACTGAGACAGAATCCCGTCTTGACGATATCAGTGATGCGTTCAGCGTATTCCGCTGTCACGGCATCATGAACTGCGTCAGTGTCTGTCCGAAAGGGCTGAATCCGACAAAAGCAATTGGTCATATTAAATCAATGTTACTGAAACGTAGTGCATAATTGACTTTATTCTGCTTAAACGATTGATAATAATAAGATGCCTGCCCGGCAGGCATCTTTTACTAACCCGTAACAATAGGCATAATCTATCGTAGTAAGTGTTAGAAGCGGCAATAAATGTAGTTAATTGTGATTAAGATGTGAGTTTTTTGGCTTAAATGTAAGTATGGTTATAGACAGCACAGGGATCTTCAGCAACGGTTATTCCGTTGCTAAAGGTTCCTCAGGGATACACAGAACATAAGATGCATAAGCACCACCCGGGAATCCTTTACGCACCGCAATGTATCGCGGTATTAGCTATCACGGCGAAAACTAAACCCGGCCTCATTCAGGTTGCAGGGCAGCGGCAGACGGGGTAATCCGCAGAACAGAGTCACTCTGTTTTCCGGACAGACACGCAGCCGGTACACCGCAGCCGGAAAGACAACGGGAATGAAGCTCTAAGCTTAAGGGATCATAATGCAGAACGGCGCACTGAAGGACTGGCTGGATTCCAGCTTTCTGGCTGGAGAAAACCAGGCCTACATAGAAGATATCTATGAAGATTATCTGAACGATCCGTCCTCCGTCGATGGAAGTTGGCGGGAGATTTTCGACTCACTGCCGAAAGCGGACATCACAGAACAACCTCATTCACAGACGCGCGACTACTTTCGTCGTCTGGCCAAAGATTCAACCCGCTACCACACCTCGGTCAGCGATCCGGCAACGGATTCCAAGCAGGTTAAAGTCCTGCAGCTTATCAACGCATTCCGCTTCCGCGGTCATCAGAATGCCAATCTTGACCCGCTCGGCCTGTGGAAACAGGAACCGGTTCCGGATCTGGACCCGGCGTTCCACAACCTGACCAAAGCCGATTTTGATGAAACCTTTAACGTCGGTTCTTTTGCCATCGGCCGTGAAACCATGCCGCTGGGTGAACTGTTTGATGCATTAAAGCGCATTTACTGCGGCTCCATCGGTGCCGAGTACATGCACATCACCAATACCGAAGAGAAACGCTGGCTCCAGCAACGTCTGGAATCCGTTGACGTCAGTAAACTGTTCAGTGCTGATGAAAAACGGCGTTTCCTGGCCGATCTGACTGCGGCTGAAGGGCTGGAGCGCTATCTCGGGGCGAAATTCCCGGGGGCAAAACGCTTCTCACTGGAAGGGGGCGACTCCCTTATTCCGATGCTGAAAGATCTTATCCGTCATGCCGGTAAACAGGACACCCGCGAAGTGGTGCTGGGTATGGCGCACCGTGGTCGTCTGAACGTCCTGGTCAACCTGTTCGGTAAAAAACCGGCGGATCTGTTCGATGAATTTGCCGGTAAACACAAAGATCATCTGGGTACCGGTGACGTGAAATACCACCAGGGCTTCTCGTCCGATTTTGTGACAGAAGGGGCTCAGGTGCATCTGGCGCTGGCCTTTAACCCGTCTCACCTTGAGATTGTCAGCCCGGTAGTGATTGGGTCTGTCCGTGCCCGCCGTGACCGTCTGCCGCAAAATCTGAGCAAAATGGTTCTGCCGATCACCATCCACGGTGACTCCGCAGTAACCGGCCAGGGGATTGTTCAGGAAACCCTGAACATGTCACAGGCACGGGGCTATGAAGTGGGCGGGACTGTCCGTATTGTTATCAATAACCAGATTGGTTTCACCACCTCCAACCCGAAAGATACCCGGTCAACAGAATACTGTACTGACATTATGAAGATGGTACAGGCACCGATTTTCCACGTGAATGCGGATGATCCGGAAGCAGTGGCCTTTGTGACCCGTCTGGCACTGGATTTCCGTAATACCTTTAACCGCGATGTGATGATCGATCTGGTCTGCTACCGCCGTCACGGCCATAACGAGGCGGATGAGCCGAGTGCAACCCAGCCGATGATGTACCAGAAAATCAAACAGCATCCGACACCGCGCAAAATCTACGGCGATAAACTGATTGCGGAAGGTGTGGTGGCTGCCGGTGATGTGACTGAAATGGTCAATATGTACCGGGACGCCATGGATCGCGGTGACTGTGTGGTGGAAGAGTGGCGTGAAATCGGTAAAGCCGCGCTCACCTGGGAACCGTACCTGAATCACAACTGGAATGACGGCTACGCCAATAAAGTGGAACTGAAACGCCTCAGTGATCTGGCGCGCCGTATCAGTACCGTGCCGGAAGAAGTGCATATGCACCCGCGTGTCGAAAAAATCTATACCGACCGCGCGGAAATGGCGGAAGGTAACAAACTGCTCGACTGGGGGGCGGCGGAGAATCTGGCTTACGCAACACTGGTGGATGAAGGTGTTCCGGTGCGTCTGTCCGGTGAGGATGCGGGTCGCGGTACCTTCTTCCACCGTCATGCGGTTATCCATAACCAGAGCAACGGCTCCTGTTATGTGCCGCTGATGAATGTCCATAACGCCCAGGGGCGCTTCAATGTGTGGGACTCTGTCCTGTCTGAGGAAGCGGTACTGGCCTTTGAATACGGCTATGCAACCACGGATCCGCGCGGTCTGACTATCTGGGAAGCGCAGTTCGGTGACTTTGCCAACGTGGCGCAGGTCGTGATTGACCAGTTCATCAGCTCCGGCGAACAGAAATGGGGCCGGATGTGCGGACTGGTGATGTTACTGCCGCACGGCTATGAAGGTCAGGGGCCGGAACACTCCAGCGCCCGTCTGGAACGTTATCTCCAGCTTTGCGCCGAACAGAATATGCAGGTCTGTGTTCCGTCAACCCCGGCTCAGGTTTACCATATGCTGCGCCGTCAGGCACTGCGCGGTATGCGCCGTCCGCTGATTGTCATGTCACCGAAGTCACTGCTGCGTCATCCGCTGGCGGTCTCTTCTCTGGAAGAACTGGCCGAAGGCCGCTTTGAAGCGGTTATCGGTGAAATTGATGAGCTGAATCCGGCAGATGTGAAGCGCGTTGTGCTGTGTTCCGGTAAGGTTTACTACGATTTACTGGAGCAGCGCCGTAAGAATAATCAGACGGATGTGGCGATTATCCGTATTGAACAGCTCTATCCGTTCCCGCATGAAGATATCCATGCGATTCTCGCACCATTCAGCCATGTGAAAGATTTTGTCTGGTGTCAGGAAGAGCCGCTCAACCAGGGCGCGTGGTACTGCTGTCAGCATAATTTCCGTGATGCGGTTCCGGCAGGTGCGGCACTGCGTTATGCGGGTCGTCCGGCATCCGCCTCTCCGGCCGTGGGTTATACGTCTGTTCACCAGCAGCAACAACAAGAGCTGGTTAATGATGCACTGAACGTTGAATAAATTAAGGAAAAGCAATGAGTAGCATAGAAATTCTGGTTCCTGATCTCCCTGAGTCTGTTGCCGATGCCACGGTGGCAACCTGGCACAAAAAACCGGGTGACAGCGTCGAACGTGATGAAGTGCTGGTGGAAATTGAAACAGACAAAGTCGTGCTGGAAGTCCCTGCCAGTGATTCCGGTGTTCTGGAAGCGGTGCTGGAAGAAGAAGGGGCGACGGTTCTCTCTAAACAACTGCTCGGACGCATCCGTCTGGGCGACAGCACCGGTCTGCCTGCAGAAATAAAAGAAAAAGTACAGTCCACACCGGCACAGCGTCAGAACGCCGGTCTGGATGAAGAAACCAATGATGCGGTAAGCCCGGCGGTGCGCCGCCTGCTCGCAGAGCACGGCCTGAAAGCGTCAGATATTACCGGCAGTGGTGTCGGTGGTCGTCTGACCCGTGAAGATGTTGAGAAACACCTGGCACAGCAGCCGAAAGCGCCGACAAAAGCCGCCTCTGAGCCGGTTTCTCAGGCCGGTTTACCGCACCGCAGTGAAAAACGTGTACCGATGACCCGTCTGCGCAAGCGTGTGGCAGAGCGTCTGCTGGAAGCGAAAAACAACACCGCAATGCTGACCACCTTTAACGAGGTGAGCATGAAGCCGGTGATGGATATGCGCAAACAGTACGGCGAATCGTTTGAAAAACGCCACGGTGTGCGCCTCGGTTTCATGTCTTTCTATGTGAAAGCGGTGGTTGAGGCACTGAAACGTTATCCGGAAGTGAACGCCTCTATCGACGGTACAGATGTGGTGTATCACAACTATTTCGATATCAGTATTGCGGTCTCCACACCGCGCGGTCTGGTGACCCCGGTCCTGCGTGATGCAGATGCGCTGAGCATGGCGGAAATCGAAAAACGCATTAAAGAGCTGGCTGTCAAAGGTCAGGAAGGCAAACTGACCGTGGAAGATCTGACCGGCGGTAACTTTACCATTACCAACGGCGGGGTATTCGGCTCACTGATGTCCACACCTATCATTAACCCGCCGCAGAGTGCGATTCTGGGAATGCATGCGATTAAGGATCGTCCGATGGCGGTAAATGGTCAGGTGGTGATCCTGCCGATGATGTACCTGGCACTCTCTTATGACCACCGTCTGATTGATGGCCGTGAATCTGTCGGATTCCTCGTGACCATTAAAGAGATGTTAGAAGATCCGGCACGTTTACTGCTCGACGTGTAGTCAACCCTCATCCGGGCGGCATCGCGCTAAAACCGCCCGGCTGAACTCGCGACAGTGAATCTGTGTCCCTGCGCCGGGAAACCGGCGCTATCCAGGCAACAACAATAAGAGAGTCCGCTCTCATCAGACAAATTATGGATAGAACATCATGAATTTACACGAGTATCAGGCAAAACAACTCTTCACCCGGTATGGTTTACCTGCACCGGCAGGCTATGCCTGCTCCACACCCCGTGAAGCGGAAGAAGCAGCATCCAAAATCGGCAGCGGCCCGTGGGTCGTGAAATGCCAGGTTCATGCCGGGGGCCGCGGGAAAGCGGGCGGTGTGAAACTGGTTAAAAGCAAAGATGAAATTCGTGCGTTTGCCGAACAGTGGTTAGGCAAACGTCTGGTAACCTATCAGACAGATGCACTGGGTCAGCCTGTGCATCAGGTGCTGGTGGAAGGCGCAACAGATATCGCCAAAGAGCTTTATCTGGGTGCCGTGGTGGATCGCGGTTCACGCCGTGTGGTCTTTATGGCCTCCACTGAAGGTGGTGTCGAAATTGAGAAAGTGGCACATGAAACACCGGAACTGATCCACAAAGCGGTGATTGACCCGCTGACCGGCCCGATGCCGTATCAGGGGCGCGAACTGGCCTTTAAACTGGGTCTGACCGGTAAGTTAGTCAGCCAGTTCACCAAAATTTTTATGGGACTGGCAACCATGTTCCTGGAGCGTGACCTGGCCATGGCGGAAATCAACCCGCTGGTGATCACCACACAGGACGAACTTATCTGCCTCGACGGCAAATTAGGTATTGACGGTAACGCCCTGTACCGCCAGCCGGAACTGCGTGAAATGCATGATCCGTCACAGGAAGATGCCCGCGAAGCACAGGCTGCACAGTGGGAACTGAACTATGTGGCACTGGACGGCAATATCGGCTGTATGGTGAACGGCGCCGGTCTGGCAATGGGCACCATGGATATCGTCAAACTGCACGGCGGTGAACCGGCAAACTTCCTGGATGTCGGCGGCGGCGCAACCAAAGAACGTGTGACGGAAGCCTTTAAAATCATTCTGTCTGACGAAAACGTCAAAGCAGTCTTCGTCAATATCTTCGGCGGGATTGTCCGTTGTGACCTGATTGCGGACGGGATCATCGGTGCCGTTGAGGAAGTCGGTGTCAGCGTGCCGGTGGTTGTGCGCCTGGAAGGGAACAACGCGGAACTGGGTGCGGAAAAACTGGCGAAAAGTGGTCTGAATATTATTGCGGCAACCAGCCTGACGGATGCTGCGAAACGTGTTGTTGCAGCAGTGGGAGCGAAATAATGTCTATTTTAATCGATAAGAACACCAAAGTTATCTGTCAGGGATTCACAGGTAGCCAGGGGACTTTCCACTCTGAACAGGCAATTGCGTACGGCACCAAAATGGTCGGCGGTGTGACGCCGGGCAAAGGCGGTACAACACATTTAGGTTTACCGGTCTTTAACACGGTGCGTGACGCGGTGGAAGCCACCGGTGCGACCGCTTCTGTTATTTATGTTCCGGCACCGTTCTGTAAAGATTCCATTCTGGAAGCGATTGATGCAGGGATCAAGCTGATTATCACCATCACGGAAGGTATCCCGACTCTGGATATGCTGACCGTCAAAGTGAAGCTGGATGAAGCCGGTGTACGGATGATCGGCCCGAACTGTCCGGGTGTTATCACCCCGGGTGAGTGCAAAATCGGGATCATGCCGGGACATATCCATCTGCCGGGTAAAGTGGGGATCGTTTCCCGTTCCGGTACGCTGACTTATGAAGCGGTGAAACAGACGACGGATGCCGGTCTGGGACAATCCACTTGTGTGGGTATCGGTGGTGACCCGATTCCGGGCTCTAACTTTATTGATATCCTGCGTATGTTCCAGAATGACCCGCAGACAGAAGCGATTGTGATGATCGGTGAAATCGGGGGCAGTGCGGAAGAAGAAGCGGCTGCCTTTATCAAAGACCATGTCACCAAACCGGTTGTGGCGTACATTGCGGGTGTGACTGCACCGAAAGGCAAACGTATGGGCCATGCGGGGGCGATTATCGCAGGCGGAAAAGGCACCGCAGATGAGAAATTTGCGGCCCTTGAAGCTGCCGGTGTGAAGACGGTCCGCAGCCTGGCCGATATCGGTGATGCGGTAAAAGCGATTCTGAATAAATAATTTCTGCCAGTATTATACAGCCGGGGCTGGTTTCATGCCGCTTCCGGCTGTTTTTTGATCTGAACACAATTCCGCCATTTCTGCCTGATTACACGCGTTTACGCGCTGCCTTCTGTTATTGCTGTTGTTTTAATCAATTTTCTGAATTGTTCTGAAACGCTTGCTGTATCGTTTACACAGCAAAAAGTCTCAGGTATAAAAGGGCGTTTTTTATCATCTTGATTTATACTTAATTTTTGCGCCGAAAATGATTATTGTCATGCGTTAATACAAACAGACAATAACAGTTTTAGTGATAATTTATTTATAATTGAATTATCCGGCTCATAAAATTAACCAGGATTGCTGATGAAAATAAAAGGTTAATAAAAAGCGCATATATTATTGGTATTTTTCTGTTTGGTTGTATTTGTGTGTACATCACATTAACAATAAAATAACGCAATGACCATATCTGCGATTTTAATTAACACGTAACGGGAAAATTGACGTAAATCAATATATTGCACTGGCATTATTTCGGTAGTTTGTTTAAATTGTGGCAGATCAAAATAGCCGAAAATGACTACGCTGCGCATTATTTGATATATCCTCAGAATTCCAATCTGAATCACGCAAAAGCGGTTTATTGTGTGCAAATATAAGCGTACTATTATTAGGGTGTCTATTTAGGTGTTTTTTTGTTGCTAATTTGTTATTGCATTTAGAGGCATTTATTGCTGGTAGTTATGTTGCTTTCTTTCTTCAGGAAAGCTTGGGTTGCCGCATGTCGGTGTCTTCCTGCTAGGAGCAAGGAGTCAAGATGTTTGATATTGTCGAACTGTCGCGATTACAGTTTGCCTTAACAGCGATGTACCATTTCTTATTTGTACCGCTAACATTAGGGATGTCCTTCATGTTAGCGATCATGGAAACGGTCTACGTCCTGTCCGGTAAACAAATCTATAAAGATATGACGAAGTTCTGGGGTAAGTTATTTGGTATTAACTTTGCTCTGGGTGTTGCTACCGGTCTGACCATGGAGTTCCAGTTCGGGACAAACTGGTCATACTACTCTCACTATGTCGGTGATATCTTCGGTGCGCCTCTGGCAATCGAAGGTCTGATGGCATTCTTCCTCGAATCCACCTTTGTGGGTCTGTTCTTCTTCGGCTGGGATCGCCTCAGCAAGAAACAGCACCTGATGGTGACCTGGTTCGTTGCACTCGGTTCCAACTTCTCTGCACTGTGGATCCTGGTGGCAAACGGCTGGATGCAGAACCCGATTGCTGCTGACTTCAACTTTGAAACCATGCGTATGGAGATGCTGAGCTTCTCCGAACTGGTTCTCAACCCGGTTGCACAGGTTAAATTTGTGCACACAGTGGCTGCCGGCTACTGTACCGGTGCGATCTTCGTACTGTCTATCAGTGCGTGGTATCTGATGAAAGGCCGTGATATCGCGTTTGCAAAACGCTCTTTTGCGATTGCAGCAAGCTTTGGTATCGCCGCCGTGTTATCCGTTATCGTGCTGGGTGATGAATCCGGTTATGAAATGGGTGACGTGCAGAAAACCAAACTCGCCGCGATTGAAGGTGAATGGCATACCCAGCCTGCGCCTGCATCATTTAACGTGATCGCATTCCCGAATCAGGAAAAAATGGAAAACAGTTTTGCGATTGAGATTCCGTACCTGATGGGTCTTATCACCACCCGTTCCATTGATACGCCGGTTCTCGGTCTGCGTGACCTGATGGTGCAGCACGAAGCGCGTATCCGTAACGGTATGGTGGCGTATGATCTGTTACAGCAGCTGCGCGGTGGTAATACCGACCCGGCAGTCCGTGATGCCTTTAATCAGAGCAAAAAAGACCTTGGTTACGGCTTACTGCTGAAACGCTATACCGACAACGTCGGTCAGGCAACGGAAGAGCAGATTCAGGCAGCAACCAAAGACTCCATTCCGCGCGTTGCACCGCTGTTCTGGGCATTCCGCCTGATGGTGGCAGCCGGTGCTCTGATGCTGATCGTTCTCGGTCTGTCATTCCTGAGTGTACTGCGTAACCGTGTCGGCAAATCAAAATGGCTGCTGCGTGCTGCTTTCCTCAGCCTGCCGTTACCGTGGATTGGTGTTGAAGCGGGCTGGTTCGTTGCAGAATATGGCCGTCAGCCATGGGCAGTTGGTGAAGTATTACCGACAGCATATGCAACGTCACATCTGGCAGCCGGAGACATTCTGTTCTCTATGGCGCTGATTTGCGGTCTGTATACTTTATTCCTGATTGCTGAAATGTTCCTGATGTTCAAATTTGCACGTCTTGGTCCAAGCAGCTTAAAAACCGGCCGTTATCATTTCGAAACGTCCCCGGCACAAGACGCTAAGTAAACAGGAGCCCACTTATGTTTGATTATGAAATATTACGGTTTGTATGGTGGATCCTGATTGGCGTACTGCTGATTGGCTTCACTGTAACTGATGGCTTTGATATGGGCGTGGGTGTTCTGCTGCGTGTTATCGGCAGAAATGACACTGAACGCCGTATCATGATTAACGCGATCGCACCGCACTGGGACGGTAACCAGGTATGGCTTATCACCGCAGGTGGTGCACTGTTCGCAGCATGGCCGATGGTCTATGCGGCAGCATTCTCCGGTTTCTATATCGCAATGATTCTGGTCCTGGCGGCATTATTCTTCCGTCCGGTCGGTTTTGACTATCGCTCAAAACTGGAATCACCAAAATGGCGCGGTATGTGGGACTGGGGTATCTTTATCGGCAGTTTCGTACCGTCATTAGTGATCGGTGTGGCCTTCGGTAACCTGTTACAGGGTGTACCGGTAGAAGTTAACTCCCAGCTGCAGGTGTCTTATGCAGGGAGCTTCTTCGGTCTGCTGAACCCGTACGGTCTGTTAGCCGGTTTAATCAGCCTGATGATGATCGTGGCGCACGGCGGGACTTACCTGCAGATGCGTACCACCGGTGATCTGCATGTGCGTGTGCGTAAAGCCACCACGATCACAGCGCTGCTGACATTTGTTCTGTTTGCGGCGGCGGGTGCATGGCTGATGTGGGGCGGTATCGAAGGTTTCCGTGTTGTCTCTGACATCGACCATTTCGGTGCGTCTAACCCGGTCAATAAAGAAGTGGTACAGGAAGCCGGCGCATGGATGGCAAACTTCAATGCGTATCCAATCCTGTGGATCCTGCCTGCTATTGGTCTGGTATCACCGCTGCTGGTTGTGATGTTCACTGCCATGGATAAAGGTGCATGGGCATTCCTGTTCACCTCACTGACCATTGCCGGTGTGATCCTGACCTGCGGTACAGCGATGTTCCCGTTCGTTATGCCTTCAAGCATCGACCCGAACGTCAGCCTGACCATGTGGGATGCAACCTCCAGTCTGTTTACTCTCCAGGTGATGACGGTTGTTGCGATTATCTTTGTGCCGATTGTTCTCCTGTACACCATCTGGTGTTACGTGAAGATGGCAGGGCGTCTTGATAAGTCCTTCATCGAAGAGAACAAACATTCACTGTACTAAGGAGCAGACGAATATGTGGTATTTTGCATGGATCCTCGGAACGCTCCTGGCCTGCAGTATTGCTGTTATTGCAGCACTGGCTATTGAGCACCAGGAAGATAAAGCCGCTTCAGGCGAGTAAGACGGATGCTGGATAAGTCTTACCAACTACTGGATAAGGGCCCCATCCGGGTCCTTGTCCTGCTGATGGCGTTGGGGCTGGCATTGAGTGTGATCTGGGATCCGTCGCGTTTTGCGGCAAACACCAGCTCATTACAGATCTGGCAGGGACTGCTGATGATCTGGGCGGTATGTAACGGTGCCATTTTCGGTCTGGCATTCCGGCCGAAGCGCACAATCTGGAAGATTCTGTTCCATCCGCTTCCGGCGGTGGTGATTCTGGGTTACGGCCTTTATCATTTGTTCAGCTGATACAAACGTTTATGACTAAAAAGTCGTTCATATGAACGGCTTTTTTCTTTTCTGCCTCCGCTCCGGTTCACGGATAGTGCAGCAATGCAGCATTACCGGCAAAAAACCGGGCAAAATAATCAATAAACACCCGGACCTTCTGCGGCAAATGCGCAGCGGGCGGAAATACCATATTGATACTCTGATCCGGCACCGGCTGACGGGTGAACACCGGAACCAGCTTCTCCTCAGCTAATTGTTCCCGGATATACCAGACCGGCAGCAGGCTGTAACCCTGATGTGCCAGTGTCATGGTGCGGATCGCCTGAATCGCGTTAGAGATAAACACCCGGTTGTCCGGCGCGGGCAGATGCTGACGACGGCTGAAACGGGCGGTGAGATTACTGTTGGCGATAAAGGGCAGGGCGGCAGGATCACTGTTTTCCGTTATCCGGTACTGCCGGATAAATTCAGGCGTTGCCACATAGCAGACCGGAAAATCAGCCAGTTTGCGGAACCGCAGACCGCTGTCACTCAGCGTGCCCAGCCGGAACACCACATCCAGTTTCAGGGCAATCAAATCACTCAGGCTGTGATCGACACGGTAATCCGCCCTGATCAGCGGATAGCGTTGTGTAAAGGCGGGCAGTTGCGGCAGCAGAAACTGACCGCCGAATTCGGCGGCGGCACTGAAACTCAGCGGCCCCTGTGGCTGAGCGGTTCCCGTTCTGACGGCATCCAGCGCACTGTCAAACTGCTGTAACAGCGGTTTGAATTGCTGATACAGCGCCTGGCCGGATTCCGTCAGGGTAAACTGCCGCGTGGTCCGGTGCAGCAGTGTGGTACTGAGCTCGGATTCCAGGGCTTTGATATGCAGGCTGACCACCGATTTGCTCAGATTCAGGCGTGCAGCGGCCCGGGTAAAGGAACCGGTGTCCACAACATAAATAAAGGTATTGATCTTCTCAACGGATGTCAGCATCAGATTGTTTCGTTTTCTCAAACAGTATTGTCTATTTTGATGCATAGACGGCTGTGGTCAACTGCTTTTACACTGCTGACCGGAGGAAACCATGACTTATCGTTACCGTATCGCCCTGATTTTTTTGCTGGGCTTTTTTATTGATTGCATCAATATCTTTATGTCGGCCATCACATTGCCTGCTATTGCGAAGGTCATGCAGGTGTCATCCCTGTCGGTGACCTGGGTGGCAAACAGCTATATTCTCGGGCTGACACTGATTATTCCGCTCAGTCCCCGGCTGGCGGCCCGTTTCGGGATCCGCGAATTGATGACGGCTTCCATGCTGCTGTTTGCCGCAGCGGCTGTGCTGGCAGGCAGTGCAGGATCCTTTGCTTCGCTGATTTTCTGGCGTTTTTTACAGGGCGTGGCAGGCGGATTACTGATCCCCGCCGGGCAGTCACTGACTTTTCAGTATTTTCAGGGGCGTGAGCGAAGCAAAATATCCACCATTATTATGATGATCGCGCTGATTGCGCCTGCACTTTCCCCGATGGCCGGGGGGATCATTGTTGATCTGGCCGGCTGGCGGCCTGTCTTTTATGTCAATGCGCCGGTGGCACTCTTTACAGCATTGCTGGCCTGGTGCTGGATCCGTGAACCGAAAACCGCTGCCGGAGAAGCACCGGATCTCAAAGGGCTGCTGCTGGTCAGCCTGACGCTGGCATCCCTGCTGATTGCCCTCTCTTTATACGGGGAATATCACAATATCACCGGCGCACTGGCGCTCGGCGGGCTGATGCTGTGCAGTGCCGGGCTTTATTACCGCCATTACCGGCAGACCCCGCAGGCGATTATTGATTTATCGCTGCTGAAAAATACCCGGCTGTGGCTGTCGGTGGCGGTGTATTACGCAGTACCGGGGGTGTTTACCGGGGCGAACATCCTCGCTATCTTTTATCTGACCACGGTTCCCGGTCTGAGTACCGCCGTCACCGGTGCATTTATGCTGCTGTATGCGGCGGGGGCGATGGTGGCGATGCTGATCAGCGGCGCAGTGTATAACCGGACCGGTGCCGGGCGTCTGTTTATTATCAGTCTGCTGCTGCACAGCGGCGGTATCGCGCTGTTTGCCCTGACAGACAGCCACACGCCGTTGTATTTCATCGGTCTGATTTACCTGCTGACCGGCACCGGCGGCGGTATCGCTGCCAACTGCGCACAAACTACTGCATTGTATGATTTTCACGGCGCACAGCTGAACAAAGCCAGTGTGATCTGGAATATTAACCGTCAGGTGGTGTTCAGTATTGGTGCCGCCGTCATGATGACGCTGTATCAGACCCTGAATACGGTTGCCCCGGGACAGGCATTTGCGCTGACATTTCTGGGGGGCGCACTGGCCGGGCTTATCCCGCTGATTTTCCTGATCCGCCCGCAGTTTCGTACTTCATTAAAACCCGCAGAGGAGATTATCCGTGAGTAATACGATGTTGTTTCAGCAGGCGTGTGATGAAATTCATCATGTTCATAACCTGATTTTTAAAACCTTTACGGTTTCGGGAGCAGAAGGGCAGGCAGCACTGTCTGAATTGCTGACCCACTTCACATCTGAGTTTTCCATGACCGGTATCAGCGGGGCTGTTATTGACCTTGCGGCGGTGACGGAGATGTTCACCCGTATACAGGGTAAGAGGCAGGGAGCACCGATTGAAACGTCGGAATATCACTGTGTCAGCCTGACAGAAAACACCTTGTCAGTACGTTATCTGGAGACACAGCATTTTGCCGGAAGCACCACCGTACGGCGCTCGCTGGTTATTCTACGCCGGGAGGATACCGGAAAGTGGCGGTGGCATTATTTACATGAAACGCCGCTGTCTGCATAAAACAACACCGGCGGGTTGACGGCCGGTTTTTCAGCCGGTAAACAGGGGTCATAAATCCTGTTTTCACAAAATAAAAACAAGGTGATTTAATTTATGAAATTACAATAAGTTAGATTATCCTGTAAATAAATCGGTAGCAGAAAAATCCGGATAATTCCGGATTTTTGCGTGTTCGTGAGGAAAAATGTCTTTTAATAAGTGTTTAATGATAGCTTTCTGAGCAAAAAATAATGCCGCTAAGGCATTGTAATACGTAACAAAATATTTTTTCATCTCAACCCTTCCGGGGGCTTGCGTGTTGGATAAAGGCGAGTATGATTAGCGCGCGGACAAACGGGCTTTTCTTATCTTTACGAACTAAGCATTTTCAATACGTTTGCTCTTCACGTATAGTTTGCAAGGCATGTTGTCTGATAAAAGTAAGTTGCGGGATATTCAATGTTCAGTTGGCCGATACGGGTTTATTACGAAGATACCGATGCTGGTGGTGTGGTATACCACGGGCAGTATCTGGCATTTCTTGAGCGTGCCAGAACCGAAATGTTACGGGAACGGGGCTTTCACCAGCAGCGTCTGCTGGAAGAGCAGCTCGGCTTTGTGGTCCGCAAATTAACTATCGATTACCACCATCCGGCAAGGTTAGACGATCTGTTAGAGGTACGCAGTGAGATCACCGATATCCGTCGTGCGTCTCTGACATTTACGCAGACACTTATGCATAAAAACGGAACTCTTTTATGTCGCGCAGAGGTACTGGTCGCCTGCGTGAATATTTCTTTAATGAAGCCGGTAGCGCTTCCTGAGTCTATTGTCGCGGAGTTTAAGCAGTGACTGACATGAATATCTGGGATTTATTCCTGAAAGCAAGTTACCTCGTGCAATTTATCATGCTGGTATTGCTGGGCTTTTCTGTTGCCTCGTGGGCCATTATTATTCAGCGCACCAAAGTCCTGAATGCGGCCACCCGTGAAGCAGAAGCGTTTGAAGACAAATTCTGGTCAGGAATCGAACTGTCCCGTCTGTATAAAGAAAGCCAGGCCCGCCGTGATGAACTGAGCGGGACTGAGCAGATCTTCTACTCCGGTTTTAAAGAATTTGCCCGCCTGCATCAGGCGAATGTGCACTCTCCGCAGGCGGTGGAAACCGGTGCAGCGCGTGCAATGCGCATCTCCATGAACCGTGAGATGGAAAATCTGGAAAACCACATCCCGTTCCTTGGTACTGTCGGTTCTATCAGCCCGTATATCGGCCTGTTCGGGACAGTCTGGGGGATCATGCACGCCTTTATCGCCCTCGGTGCGGTAAAACAGGCAACATTACAGATGGTGGCGCCGGGTATCGCGGAAGCCCTGATTGCAACCGCAATCGGTCTGTTTGCCGCAATTCCTGCGGTTATGGCATACAACCGTCTTAATCAGCGCGTGAATAAATTAGAACAGAACTACGACAACTTCAGCGAAGAATTTCTGGCGATTTTACACCGTCAGGCCTTTGCTACTGCTGATAAGAAATAAGGCAGGAGATTATCATGGCACGTCATCGCGGACGCCGGCGGGAGCTGAAATCCGAAATTAACATTGTTCCTTTACTGGACGTGTTACTCGTGTTGCTGCTGATCTTCATGGCAACAGCGCCGATCATCAGTCAGAGTGTGGAAGTGGATCTGCCGGATGCCTCCGATTCTCAGGCCGTTTCCACTAATGATAATCCGCCGGTGATCCTGGAAGTCTCCGGTGTCGGCCGCTACACCCTGGTGGTGAAGCAGGATCGTCTGGAACTGTTACCGGAAGAGCAGATCATTGCAGCGGCAAAACAGTATCTGGCTGAAGATCCGAAGACTGTCTTCCTGGTCGGCGGCGCTAAAGATGTGCCTTACGAAGAGATTATTAACGGCCTGAATATTCTGAAACAGGCCGGAGTGAAATCTGTGGGCCTGATGACGAAGCCGATGTAAGGTTTGTTATGCAGATGTTTTCACTCAGAAGGTTAGGGAATTAAGCGTGGGAAAGCTGAAAGAGCGTAAAGATAAATTAAATCGTTCTGTCATCACCTCTGTGGTGTTGCATCTTTTGCTGATTGCGCTTGTGATCTGGGGATCATTTGTCACCAAATCAGGACTGACCGGCGGCGGTGAAGGCGGTCAGGTGATCGACGCCATTATGGTTGATCCGAACGCGATGGTGGAAAACTTCAACCAGCAGCAACAGCAGCAGGCCAACGCAAAACAGGCTCAGGCGCAGCGCGAGAAAAAAGCGAAGCAGCAGGAAGAAGAATTACGTCAGAAAGAACTGCGTGAGCAGGAGCGCTTAAAAGCGATTGAAGAAGAGCGCCTGAAGACCGAACAAAAAGTGGAAGATCAGAAAAAACAGGCTGAAGAGCAGCAAAAACAAGCTCAGGAAGCCGTGAAGAAAGCCAAAGAAGAGCAGAAGCTGGCGGAAGAAGCCGCAGCCAAAGCGCAGGCTGAAAAAGAAAACGTAATTAAAGAACAGGCACTGGCGAAGAAACAGGCTGACGAGAAAGCCGCCGCACAGAAAGCGGCTGAAGAAGAAAAAGCCAAAGCCGAAAAAGCGGCTCAGGAAAAAGCCGCCAAGGCTGAAGCCGCTAAAGCAGAAGCAGCCAAAGCAGAAGCCGCCAAAGCTGAAAAAGCAGCCAAAGACAAAGCGGCTAAAGAAAAAGCCGCCAAAGCTGCCGCGAAAAAACAGGCCAGCGAAGTGGATGACCTCCTCGGCGGACTGGCATCCAACGCCCCGGGCACAGAAAGCGGCGGTGCATCCGCAGCCGGTCAGGGCGGTGGCAAGAAGAGCGGAACAAACTCGGATGGTGATATGAACGGTTATATCGCACAGGTCCGGTTAGCGATCCAGGCGAAGTTCTACAATGCGGATCTGTACCGCGGTAAGACCTGTACGCTGGAAATTAATATCACAGATAAGGGAACACTTATCAGTGTGAATGCGGTTGGTGGTGATGACGGTTTATGTCAGGCTGCACTCGCGGCGGCGAAGCAGGCCCGTATTCCTGCTCCGCCGAGCAAATCGGTCTGGCAGCAGTTTAAGAATACTAAACTGGACTTTAAGCCGGAATAAGCTGTAATACAGTGTGACTAACCAAATATATCCGGTTGTTAGTTTTTATTGCGGTATCTGGTTTTGGTTAGGAACGTTTGTTAAAATATGAGTTTGATGCGGGCATTGGCACAACGAGGGAGAGAGAATGAAGCAGGCAGTGAAATACATGCTCGGTTTTCTGATGCTGTGGGCGGCAGTTGCTCAGGCTGAAGTTCGTATCGAGATTACTCAGGGTGTTGATTCAGCACGTCCTATCGGCATCGTACCTTTCCAGGTCGCCGGCGGTGGCGCTGTTCCGGAAGACATCGGCGCGATCATTGCCGCGGATCTGCGTAACAGCGGGAAATTTAACCCGATCGACCCTAATCGTATGCCGCAGTTACCGGGTACCGCATCTGAAGTGGTTCCTGAGTCCTGGACGGCGTTAGGCATTGATGCTGTTGTTGTCGGCCAGGTTCAGCCGGGCGCTGACGGCAACTATCTGGTGAGCTATCAGCTGGTGGACACCTCCGGTGCTCCGGGCAGCGTACTTGCACAGAACCAGTTTAAAGTCACCAAACAGTGGCTGCGTTATGCGGCACATACTGCCAGTGATGAAGTATTTGAGAAATTAACCGGTATTCGTGGTGCATTCCGTACCCGGATCGCGTATGTGGTGGTTAAAAACAGCGGTGACTATCGTCACGAGCTGCGCGTGTCTGATTATGACGGCTACAACCAGTTCACCGTTCACCGTTCACCGGAGCCGCTGATGTCACCGGCATGGTCACCGGATGGCGAGAAACTGGCGTATGTTACCTTTGAGAGCGGAAGTTCAGCCCTGGTTATTCAGAATCTGTCCAGCGGACAGGTGCGCCAGGTTGCCTCATTCCCGCGTCACAACGGTGCCCCGGCATTTTCACCGGACGGAACCAAACTGGCATTTGCGTTATCAAAAACCGGTAGTCTGAATCTGTATGTGATGGATCTCGGCTCAGGCCAGATGCGTCAGGTAACAGATGGTCGCAGTAATAACACCGAACCTTCATGGTTCCCGGACAGCCAGACGTTAGCGTTCACGTCTGATCAGGCTGGTCGTCCGCAGATCTATAAGGTTGGGATTAATGGCGGTGCGCCTGAGCGCCTGACGTGGGATGGGACTCAGAACCAGAATGGTGACGTCAGTGCTGACGGCAGTTTCCTGGTAATGGTCAGTTCAGGCGGCGGGAAACAGCATATCGCCAAACAAGATCTAGTAGCGAACAATTTCCAGATTTTAACGGATACGTTCCTAGATGAAACGCCAAGTATCGCACCTAACGGCACTATGGTTATTTATAGCTCCTCGCAAGGTATGGGAACTATATTGCAGCTGGTTTCGACCGATGGGCGTTTCAAAGCGCGTCTTCCGGCGACTGACGGACAGGTAAAATTCCCTGCCTGGTCGCCGTATCTGTGATGCATTAAAAATATGTATGGCAAATTATAAAAGGATCAAAGAGATGCAACTTAACAAAGTGCTTAAAGGGCTGATGTTAGCTTTACCTGTTCTGGCTGTTGCTGCATGTAGTTCTAACAAAAACGACCAGACTGATGCGGGCACTGTCGATAATGGCGCAAACGCTGGTATGTCTGCGGAAGAACTGGCACGCCAGCAGCTGCAGGAACTTCAGAACAACAATATCGTATACTTCGGTTTCGACAAATACGATATCTCTCCTGAATTCCAGCAAATGCTGGATGCACACGCTGCATTCCTGCGTAACAACCCGTCTTACAAAGTGACTGTAGAAGGTCATGCTGACGAACGTGGTACTCCGGAGTACAACATCGCACTGGGCGAGCGTCGTGCTAACGCAGCGAAAATGTACCTGCAGGGTAAAGGCGTTAACGGCGAACAAATCTCTATCGTTTCTTACGGTAAAGAGAAGCCGGCAGTTCTGGGTCACACCGAAGCTGACTACGCTAAAAACCGTCGTGCAGTCATCGTATACTAAGAGATATACATGAAAAGTAACTTCAGACGCCTGATGGTGAGTCTGTCGTTATTGATAGGTGTAGCGGCCCCCTGGGCCGCTATTGCTCAGGCACCCATCATCAATATCGGCTCAGGCTCCACTGATGACCGCCTCACGCAGCTCGAGCGTATTTCTAACGCTCATGGTCAGCTATTAACCCAACTTCAGCAACAAGTCATGGACAACCAGCGCGATATCGATATGCTGCGCGGGCAAATCCAGGAAAGTCAGTACCAGCTGAATCAGTTGACAGAACGCCAACGCGAACTTTTCTCACAGGTGGATTCCCTCACCGGTGGCGGCAGTGCATCAACAGATAATACATCCGCGGCATCCGGTAATACGGGTTCTGCGGATACTGCCGCAACCTCCGCTCCTGCTGCTGCAAGTAAGGGCAATGAGAAAGATGACTATAACGCCGCGGTAAACATGGCGATGAACACCAAAGATTACGATGGTGCAATCAGCGCATTTCAGCGTTTTATCCAAAGCTATCCGAAATCCGGTTATCTTCCTAATGCCAATTACTGGTTAGGTCAGATGAACTACAACAAAGGCAAAAAAGATGATGCTGCGGCGTATTTTGCTTCTGTGGTAAAAAACTGGCCGAAATCCCAGAAAGCAGGGGAGTCCTTCTATAAAGTCGGGCTGATCATGCAGGAGAAAGGGGATAAAGCGAAAGCGAAAGCGATTTATCAGCAGGTTGTCGCACAATACCCGGGCTCTGCCGGTGCGAAGCTGGCTGAGAAAAAACTGGCTGGTTTATAACCGCCGGTTTGTTTTTTTGCTCAGAGTATAGCCCCGACCGGAGAGTTTTTTGCTCAACCGGGGCTAAGTGAGTGAATTATAAGCGTTTGAATAAGTTAATTTGAAAAAATCGTTGCACCGGCCGGATAAATCAGTATTATATCGTGCCGTTGGCAAGAGAGTACGGGTCGTTAGCTCAGTTGGTAGAGCAGTTGACTTTTAATCAATTGGTCACAGGTTCGAATCCTGTACGACCCACCATTCTCTTTTGCCCGAAATCTGAAACGGGTCGTTAGCTCAGTTGGTAGAGCAGTTGACTTTTAATCAATTGGTCACAGGTTCGAATCCTGTACGACCCACCATTTCAGACTTCCCTCAGCAGTATTACGATGGGTCGTTAGCTCAGTTGGTAGAGCAGTTGACTTTTAATCAATTGGTCACAGGTTCGAATCCTGTACGACCCACCATCGTCACTATTTTCCCTCTGATTTTTTGTTTTCACCGGTATCACACCGGCGATCACTTGTTTGTTATTATTCATTCTCCGGCGCGAGTAAATCATCGGCATTCAGCCGGTCAGTGACCAGTGCAATAATTTTATCTGCCAGCGTGATATCGATATCAAATTTCTGTGCTTCAATCACGCGGAGTGCCACATCGCGGTAGAGTGTCAGCATCGCCATATGCGCCCGTGCGGCACGGACACGATCACGGTTGTCCAGTGTTGCCATAAAACGCCCGTACAGGCCCGGAGGCAACCAGGTGCTCAGATGACGACCCACATACCAGACATCCTGTGTACCGTCACTGCGCAGCAGCACATGCCACTCCAGCAGGGTGATCAGCCACTGTTTCATAGCGGTATCTTTCAGCCGGGCAGTCCAGAGTTCATTGCGCAGATAATAAACCGGTGCCTGTGAGGCTTCCAGCCAGAAATTCTGCCAGTTTGACAGGAAGGTCTGCTGATCCGGCGGAGTGAGCACGGCAGCCGGATCAGCATACTCAGGCAACCCGGCAGTGAGACTGGTTTTATCCAGCAGAACGGCATAACCGCGCTGATAGATGCTGTCCAGTCCGTGTGCAGCCATATGTGTGATACGTTCGCGCCCGGCCAGCACAAAATCAACTTTACGGCCTTTTTCATACAGAACCTGACAAGACGGCCAGCAGAGGCTGTCGTCATCACGTGAAGCCTCTTTGCGGATAATCAGCGGCACACCAAACCGGCTCAGCCAGCGGCTGTCCTGAAATAAATCATCATGACTGCTGCCGATCAGTTCGGCATTAATATCCGAAAAACGGTCTGCCTGGTTCTGGCGTGCCACAGAGCCGGTGATAATAACCGCATCGATACGGGGATCTAATAGGGCAAAAGAAATTATAGTGTTTATAATTTGCTCAATTGATTCCATCTTACATCTCATTCATATAATTAATCGCTGGGTTGATAGTACGTCATAATCAAAAATAGCGGGAGAGTTCAGGTTAAAAAAACGTTATGATGTTTAGCATATTAAACAAATGCTGTTACCATGGGATGATTTTACCGGAAACAGCAGGGCAGGATACAGTTAACTAAACCTGGTCTCAGTGGCTGACCACCGACGACAGGAAACAGACTTAGTACAGGTGACGGAATGGAATTTTTTGATATTCATAATATTCTCGTGGTGATCCCCTATTGGGAAGAAGGGTCTTATTCGCTGTCCTGGATTGAAGCGGTGGGGGCAACCGCCGGGTTGCTGTGTATCTGGCTGGCAAGTCTGGAAAAAACAATCAATTATCTGTTTGGCCTGATTAACGTCACGCTGTTTGCGGTGATTTTCTTTCAGATCCAGCTCTATGCCAATCTGCTGCTGCAGATTTTCTTTTTCGCTGCCAATATTTATGGCTGGTATGCCTGGAGCAGACAAAATGAGAAAGCAGAAGCGGAGCTGAAAATCCACTGGATGCCGCTGCGGCAGACGGCTGTGATTGCGGCGGTTTCTCTGGCGGCGATTTTGCTGCTGGCGCGTTTTATCGACCCGGTCTTTACGTGGCTGGCACAGAGTATGGTCAGTATACTGAATGTCGCAGGGGCTGATCTGGCGATGCCGGTATTGCTGCCGGATGCCTTCCCGTTCTGGGATGCGGCTATAACTGTGTTGTCCGTGGTGGCGATGATCCTGATGACCCGTAAGCTGGTGGAAAACTGGCTGCTGTGGGTGGTTATCAATATCATCAGTATTGTGATTTATGCCCTTCAGGGGGTATACGCATTGTCACTGGAATATATCATTCTGCTGGGTGTGGCACTCAACGGCTCGCGCATGTGGATAAAAGCAGCGAAACAGCCGTAAAACTATTTTCCGCACAATAATCCGGTGATTATAATGAGGGTCTGATAACAATCAGATTCTCATTAATCAGCAACAAAAGGAAATTCCTGTGGCCGGTGGCAGCTTACTCGCACTACTCGATGATATCGCAACCGTATTGGATGATGTCTCTGTGATGACCAAAATGGCCGCCAAAAAGACATCCGGTGTCCTGGGGGATGACCTGGCGCTGAATGCTCAGCAGGTGGCCGGTGTCCGCGCTGAGCGGGAGATCCCGGTGGTCTGGGCGGTGGCGAAGGGCTCTTTTCTCAATAAACTGATTCTGGTGCCGCTCGCACTGCTGATCAACGCCTTTGCCCCCTGGGCGGTCACACCGCTCCTGATGGTCGGCGGGGCATTTCTCTGTTTTGAGGGAGCGGAAAAACTGGCGCATAAGTTTCTGCATAAAGCCGGTGATGAGCCCGGAGAAACGGCACCGGCAGACGATATTCAGACACCGGAAGCGTTGGCGGCATTCGAAAAACGCAAAGTCAAAGGCGCTATCCGCACCGATTTTGTATTATCGGCGGAGATTATTGCCATCACCCTCGGTATTGTTGCCACCTCTCCTTTTATTAATCAGCTCGTGGTGTTATCAGTAATTGCGGTCATTATGACTATCGGGGTATACGGTCTGGTGGCAGGAATTGTCAAACTCGATGATCTGGGATTTTACCTGCAGAAGAAATCAGCAGCGTTGCTGAAAAAACTGGGAGACGGGCTGATCCACGCGACGCCGTATTTAATGAAAACCTTGTCAGTCGTCGGGACTGCGGCCATGTTTATGGTCGGCGGCGGTATTCTGACTCACGGTATTCCGTTTATTTATAACCTGATTGAAAATCTGGCTCAGCAGGGCGCACAGCTTCCGGCATTCGGCAGCGTGATGCACTTTATCACTCCGCCGGTTGCCAATTTATTGTTCGGGCTCGTCTCCGGTCTGGTGATTGTTGCGCTGATTACCGCTGTTAAGCGTATTAAAACGGGATTAGCGGCATAAATACCCTTCTCACGGGCAGCGGCTGATGAAGCCGCTGTTTTCCTTCTGATTCATAATAATTTGTTCTGTTGATCTGAATATTTTCGGGGTGAAAAATTAATTTCAATTCCGGCGGCAGCTAATTGTTTACAGCGTGTTGACAAGCAGTTAGATTAAAATAACGACAATAATGAAACAGGACACCGGAAGAGACGGGTTATGAATTATCAGAACGATGATGTAAAAATAAAAGAAATTCGGGAATTATTACCGCCAGTGGCGTTATTAGAGTCATTTCCCGCGACTGAGACTGCCGCAGACACCGTTCGCCGCACCCGTCATGCAATCCACGAAATCCTGGAAGGCCGGGATGATCGCCTGCTGGTCGTTATCGGGCCATGCTCAATTCACGACCCGAAAGCCGCAGTTGAATATGCGGATCGCCTGCTGACATTGCGCAATGAACTGAAAGGTGAGCTGGAAATCGTTATGCGCGTTTATTTTGAAAAACCGCGTACCACGGTCGGCTGGAAAGGGCTGATCAACGATCCGCACCTCGACCACTCTTTTGCCATCAATGATGGTCTGCGTATTGCCCGCAAACTGCTGCTGGATATCAATGACAAAGGCTTACCGGCAGCCGGTGAATTCCTGGATATGATCACTCCGCAGTATCTGGCGGATCTGATGAGCTGGGGGGCTATCGGCGCCCGCACCACGGAATCCCAGGTGCACCGTGAGCTGGCCTCCGGGTTGTCCTGCCCGGTCGGGTTTAAAAACGGCACAGACGGCACCATCAAAGTCGCCATTGATGCCATTAACGCCGCCGGGTCGCCGCACTGTTTTCTGTCCGTGACCAAGTGGGGACATTCAGCCATCGTGAACACCACCGGTAACGGTGACTGCCACATTATTCTGCGCGGCGGTAAAAAACCAAACTACAGCGCGGAAGATGTCAGTGCGGTAAAAGAAGGGCTGGCACAGGCCGGGCTGGCACCGCGTATTATGATCGATTTCAGCCACGCTAACAGCAGCAAACAGTATAAGCGTCAGATGGATGTGAGCACCGATGTGGCACAGCAGGTCGCTGGTGGTGAGAAAGCCATTATGGGCGTGATGGTGGAAAGCCACCTTGAGGAAGGGAATCAGAACCTGGAAGGTGATGCACCGCTCGTGTACGGCAAAAGCGTGACAGATGCCTGCATCGGCTGGGAAGATACTGAAACTCTGCTGCGTCAGCTCTCCGGTGCGGTAAAAGCCCGCCGCGGCTGATAATGCCGGAAACTTTGACCACAC
The DNA here is from genome assembly GCF_029835375.1 of Morganella sp. GD04133. NCBI lineage: Bacteria > Pseudomonadati > Pseudomonadota > Gammaproteobacteria > Enterobacterales > Morganellaceae > Morganella > Morganella sp. GD04133. The sequence goes on from NZ_JAODZS010000014.1 coordinate 38,501, forward strand.
AAAATAAAAACCCTGACAGTGTCAGGGTTTTTTTCACCAAAGAAAGCGGATTACTTTGCTTTACCCTGGTTAGCAACAGCAGCGGCTTTGGCAGCAATCGCATCCTGGTCGCCCAGGTAATAGCGGCGCAGCGGCTTCATGTTTTCATCAAACTCATACACCAGCGGCACAGCGGTCGGGATGTTCAGCTCGAGGATCTCATCTTCGCTCATGTTATCCAGGTATTTCACCAGCGCACGCAGGGAGTTACCGTGTGCAGCGATGATCACTTTCTCACCGGACGCGACGCGTGGTTTGATAACATCAGTCCAGTAAGGCACAACGCGGTCGATAGTGATCGCCAGGCTTTCAGTGGCAGGCAGTTCGCTTTCTGCCAGTTTCGCATAACGCGGATCGTGGCCCGGGAAGCGCTCATCACTTTTTTCCAGTGCCGGCGGGGTGATAGCAAAACCGCGACGCCACAGTTTGACCTGCTCGTCACCGTATTTTGCCGCGGTTTCCGCTTTATCCAGACCCTGGAGTGCGCCGTAATGACGTTCGTTCAGTTTCCAGCTTTTCTCCACCGGCAGCCACTGCTGGTTTACCTGATCCAGGATATTCCACAGTGTGTGAATAGCGCGTTTCAGTACCGAGGTATAGGCGAAATCAAAAGAGAAGCCTTCTTTTTTGAGTAACTGACCAGCCTCTTGTGCTTCAGCACGGCCTTTTTCAGATAACTCAACATCAGTCCAGCCGGTAAAGCGGTTCTCTTTGTTCCACTCACTTTCACCGTGACGTACAAGCACCAGTTTAGTTACTGCCATAGCGTAAACTCCTGTTGTGTTTCAGATAGGGGGTTTCAGAATTGAAACAGACCCGGCACATTGCCCATTATATTGGTCACCGGCGCCTTTCGGCAAACTTTCCGCGCAGGTATTTCCGCCGGGGTCTGTGCGGAAGCGATCAATTCCGTCCTGTTTACCGGATAGTGTATACCAAAACTGAATCGATTCCGCTATAAATGTTTACGCAAAGTGTGATACACAGGAAAAAACGGTTTTTTTACGCCACCTTAAACGGCCAGGTAAAAAACAGCAAATGGCAGAGGTTCAGCGCGAAGTGAAATCCTGTCGCCACCCATAACCGTCCGCTCCACATCCAGGCCAGCCCGTAGATAACCCCTGCCAGACCGGCAAAGACAACCAGCAGCGGCCCACCGGCAATATGTGCCAGGCCGAAGACTGCGGCAGCAATAAACAACGCGGCATACGGCGGCAGATACCGGGAAAGCATCTGCTGAATAGCCCCCCGGAACAGCGCTTCCTCCGCAAGGGAGACAAAAAACAGATTCGCCAGCATAAACGCCGGCAGCCAGCGCGGCAGATGCGGTTCAAACCCAAGACCACCAAGAGCGGTTGCCAGTAACAACAGCGCAGGTACGGAAAAAGCCAGTAACAGCCAGTGCAGACGAGTGGCACGGCGCAGCGGCGCTGTGACAAACAGTTGCGGAATAATGATGATCAGCACAAACGGAAGCAGTGCTTTATCGGCATTAAACCAGAATGAATAGGGCGGACTGTGCGGCCCGGCGGCCTCAGGCGGCATCCAGCGCAGGTTGTGGAATCCCGGCAGCAGATGAAAAGCCAGACCCAGCACGACGGTGATCACCAGCAGTGTCAGCAGCACGCGCTGCCATGAGCGCGGTGCAGTATAAGGCCGTGCAACAGCCAGCAGGACAGCAAACCACAATGTGATCAGCGCATGCCAGTCCATCACACCACTGAACAGGGCACTGAGGGTGGCAGCCAGAAGTGCTGTCAGTGACAGCGTCCGGTGAAATTGTAATAACAGCAGAGATAATGCAAGTAAAAGCCAGGTCATGGAATTGTGTCAGAAAATCAGAAAAGGAGTACGCAGGGTAAAAGAGAAATCAGTGATGTGCCAGCAAAAAAGCGGACTGATAATAATTCTTAATCGGATTATTCTTAATAACAGGCTGAATATATTCAGAAAATAACGGCTGTTTCCGGTGCAGTAAAAAAGTAAAACAGCCGTTTAATAAAAAAATCACAACGTATTGATTTCGTAACGATAACTGCCGTTATCAGGAATAAATGCCAGCCGCCGGTTGATACAGGCGGGGGTATCTTCGCTGTGATGGCTGACAAACAGCAGCTGGGTATCACCACGGCTTATCATAATATCAATAAAACGCAGCACCAGCAGACGGTTGAGTGTATCCAGCCCCTGTAACGGCTCATCGAGGATCAGCAGAGCCGGATGTTTCACCAGCGCTCTGGCAATCAGTATCAGCCGCTGCTGCCCCCACGACAGGCTGTGGAACGGGGCGTCACGGTACGCCTTCAGACCGAGCAGCGCCAGCCACTCATCCGCCAGTTTTATCTGCCGGTCTGACGGTTTCTGATAGAGCCCGACAGAATCGAAATAACCGGAAATCAGCGTGTTACGCACACTTATATTGACACGGTAACTGAGGTGGATGCTGTTACTGACATACCCGATATGGCGTTTGATATCCCACACCGTTTCGCCGCTGCCACGGCGGCGGCCGAACAGCGTCAGATCGTTGCTGTAGCCCTGCGGGTGATCACCGGTGATCAGGCTGAGCAGTGTGGACTTGCCCGCGCCGTTTTCGCCGGTGATTTGCCAGTGCTCACCGGGCAGCACCTGCCAGGTCAGATTATTGAGGATGGGCTTGTCATTATAGCTGACGCAGCCGTGATTGAGGATCACCCGCGGAATGTCCGGCGCAGGGCGCTCTGCGGACGGGTCATCCCGCTCCGGCAGCGTCAGATGCTCTGTCTGCTCACTGCGGGCAAGTTGCGCCTGTAACAGTGCAGATAAGGTATCCGCCGGTGCCAGCACACAGTCTGTCAGCAGCCCGGCGCGGGTGATAAAGTCCGGAATATCACTGAAACGGTTGAGGATCAGAATAACCGTCAGTCCGTCTGCCGCAAGTTCTGCCAGCATGTCACTGAGCATACGGCGGGAATCGGTATCCAGGCCGTCATAAGGTTCATCCAGCACCAGCAAATCCGGCTCTGCCATCAGTGCCTGACACAGCAGCGCTTTGCGGGTTTCACCGGTGGAAAGATATTTAAAACGGCGTGACAGGCGATCAGAAATCCCGAACTGTGCCGCCAGCTGCAGGCAGCGTTCATTATCACGGTGTTCTGCCTGAATAATGTCGGCAGTGGTACGCCCGTTGTCGGTGTCATCCCCGTCCATCAGATCGGTATTATTGCGGTTCCATTCTTCATCAATCAGCGCCTGCAATTTTTCAAACGCGACCAGAACGGGACGGCGGAAAGTGGTATTTATCTCCCCGGAAAGCAGCGGAAGTTCCTGTATCAGCGCCCGGGCAAGGGTGGATTTCCCGCTGCCGTTGGTGCCGATAAAAGCATGATGCTGGCCGCTTTCCAGCTGTAATGACGGAACAGAAAGTGTTTTATCCGCGCCTGACCGGAAAATCCCTTGTGTGATGTGCAGATGTGCCATAGTAAACAGCCTTATTATTAGTTTAATTATTCCCCAGAAATAAGCGGAACCGCCGGGGATGTCAAGATAGGGTCACGGTGTTACATTTCGTATCATGAAAAGAAGATCTGCTTCACAGAAACGCCATTATTCAGTCTGCTGTTTTTGTTATACTTTTTGTTACAGCTATGACGGCATCATGGAAATCATACGGAAGGGATATACTGATGAAAAAAAAGGTTATCGCAATCCCCGCGCTTTTGGTTATTGCTGCGGGAATGATATACGGATCTTTCGGGGATGAAGAGACCTTACCGGAACCATCACAGAAAACACTGGATTATATAACAAAAGAATTTAACGGCCTGACTCCCGAAGAAGCAGCAGAAAAAGTACAGATGCAAAAATATAACTTTGACTTCTATCTCGGGATAAGAGGAAAAGAGGATCTCTATCGTCAGAGGAAGACAGTTTTATCTGAAGATGAAGAATATAAAAATGCATTTTCTGTTCTTACACCGGAAGAATATAAAAACAAATTTAATGAAGCCGTTAATCAAATTGCCTTTATTCAGCATATTAAATATGGCCATTCTGTTCTTCATTTCATCATTCCGGTGATGCCGGCAGACAATCAGCTCGCGATAAGCGTTAAAAAAATTACTTACATGGATGGCAGTGAAGAAATAAAGGACAGAGAGACAGACGATACGTTCAGATTAAATACACGGAAAACGGTTAAAAATATCGATATTACTATCACATACAGGTATATCAGCGATCTCAGTAGTTATCATCTCACACCGGATAAGCCCGACATTTTACAAAGTGACTATAGATTAACGCTGGCAGAAAAGGATAAAAACTATCTGAAATACACACTGGAAGGTGAACTGAATATTATCGGTGAAGACGTTACTGACAAAAAGGGCAAAATATTATCATCGTCAGACTGTGCCAGAGGCAGTATCGGTTACGTTGATAAACTGGAACGTTATATTAATGGATCAGCTAAAGTTGCTGATAAATACGGGAAAAATAAAGAGCAACTCATAAAAAGAATTGCCGGTTATTATGAACGCTTTGAACAGGAAACCGACGAACCGGCAACGTACCTTGTCGAATGTACCTACCACGGTACGCCGGAATCCGTTACCGTTTATACTGCAAATAAGCAGGAGCGTGAAGAAAAAAGAATAACGCTGTTCCCGCTTTATACCAGTTTGTATCCAGTGATTGAAGATGAGAAGACACAGACGTTTTATATCTTCGATCAAAACGGTAATGAGATTATTAATCATGGAAAGAAAGCGATAGACAGTGCAGGATTAGGTTATTTTTATACCCGCCATACAGAAAATAAAAAAAATGAGGATGATGGCGAAGAGTATGAATCATTATATTATCATATCTATAAACTGGATACGGTGAATAAGAAACTGAATTATATAACAAAAGCAAGCAGAGTATACAGTTTATCAGATGATGCTGTTGTTATCTCTGAGAATAACGGCATTCAGATATTTAATACGCATTATCCGGAACCGGTAATCATCCCCGGTAACAATCTGTATGCGGATGTTTTTAACAAAAATGACGGACACTTTGAGTTTTTCTATTATGACGATAGCCGGGGGATGCATATCCTGAATGATAAAGGTGAATATATTCTGCCTGTATCCGATTACCGGCTGGAGGATGGCGGGGATAATACCGTTAAAGTCAGAAATAGCATCCTGACAGATAATACAAAAATAAAGGATAATGAGGTCTATTTTATTCACACTGACGGAACAGTGCGTCTGACGTTAACAGGTTATGACAACGCCGGTAAAATTACTGACGGTATGGTACAGGTAAAAAAGGACAATTTATACGGGTTTGCTGACGTAAAAGGAAATGAAATGGTCGCTCCGGATTATCAGGAAGCCCGTGATTTTGATAACGGTTATGCGCTGGTGAGAAAAAATGATCACTGGGGTGTGATTAATAAACAGGGCGGTGTGGTTATTCCGTTTAAATACAGCCGTCATAATGCCATGTCATCCATGAACGGACTGATATCTTACCGTATTGATGATAAGCATTACACCATGCAGGAATTACTGGACGCAAACGGTGTGAAAACAGACAAAATAACAGCAGCAGAACATTAACCGGAAGAGGGGGTCAGAGTGAGAACAGGATTACAATATTCAGTGCTGGCATTACTGGTCAGCGGAACGGTCAATGCCGCAACAGTGGATCTGCGGGTGATGGAAACCTCGGATATTCACAGTAATTTAATTGATTTTGATTATTTCAAAGACAAACCGACAGAGCAGTTTGGTTTGGTCCGTACCGCCGGTTTAATCAAAGCGGCAAAAGATGAAGCCACCAATGCGGTATTAGTGGATAACGGAGACTTAATTCAGGGCAGTCCGCTGGCGGATTATATGGTCAGCAAAGGGTTAAATGACGGTGAAGCTCATCCGGCACATAAGCTGATGAATACCATGGGCTATACCGTCGGAAATTTCGGTAACCATGAATTTAACTTTGGCCTGGATTATCTGAAAAAAGCCATTGCCGGTGCGGATTTTCCGTACGTGAATGCCAATATTATTGATGAAAAAACCGGTAAGAATCTGTTTACGCCTTATATTATTGTCGATACTCCGGTGAAAGATCGTGACGGCAAAGCGCATGTGATTAAAATCGGTTATATCGGTTTTGTACCACCGCAGATCCTTATCTGGGATAAAGCCAATCTGGAAGGAAAAGTCCGCGTCAATGATATTACGGAAACCGCGAAAAAGTTTGTGCCGCAAATGAAAGCAGAAGGTGCGGATTTAATTGTCGCTATTCCGCACTCCGGTTTTTCTCAGGAGCCGTATAAAGCCATGGCAGAGAACTCGGTTTATTATCTCAGTGAAGTACCGGGTATTAATGCCATTATGTTCGGTCATTCGCACTGCGTATTTCCGGGCAACGATTTTGCGGATATCAAAGGCGTTAATATTGAGCAGGGAACCGTTAACGGTATTCCGGCTGTGATGCCCGGACAGTGGGGAGATCATCTCGGCGTGGTGGATCTGGTGCTGAATAATGATGAGGGTACATGGAAAGTGGCGGACGCCAAAGCACAGGCACGTCCGATTTATGACAAGGTGAATAAAAAGCCGCTGGTGGCGCGGGATGACAAACTGGCTTCTGTGATTGATGAACAGCACAATGCGACCCGGACCTTTGTCGGCAAGCTGATTGGCAAATCACCGGATAATATGTACAGCTACCTCGCGCTGTTGCAGAGCGACCCGACTGTTCAGATTGTGAATAATGCACAGACGGATTATACCCGCCGCTTTATTCAGGGTGATCCGGATCTGGCGGATTTACCGGTCTTGTCAGCCGCCGCGCCGTTTAAAGGAGGCGGACGGAAAAATGCCCCGGCGGATTTTGTCGAGGTGGAAAAAGGGGATATGACATTCCGCAACGCGGCGGATCTCTATCTCTACCCGAATACGCTGGTGGTGGTGAAAGCGACCGGGGCGGAAGTGACCGAATGGCTGGAATGTTCCGCCGGGATGTTCAATCAGATTAACCCGCAGTCAGAGGCACCGCAAAGCCTGGTCAACTGGGATGGTTTCAGAACCTATAATTTCGATACCATTTCCGGGATCAATTATCAGATAGACCTGACCCAACCGGCAAAATATGATGTGGACTGTCAGACGGTCAATCCGCAGGCCAACCGCATCAAAAATGTGACTTATCAGGGTAAACCGATTGATCCGAAAGCCGTTTTCCTGGTGGCTACCAATAATTACCGCGCTTACGGCGGAAAATTTGCCGGTACCGGTGACAAACATATCGCGTTTGCGTCACCGGATGAAAACCGCAGTGTGCTGGCAGGTTATATTGCAGCGGAAACCAAAGCAAAAGGTGCGGTATCGGCACTGGCTGAGCAAAACTGGACGTTTGTGCCGGTGAAAACGGATAAGAAATTAGATATCCGCTTTGAAACCTCACCGGGTGATAAAGCCACGCAGTTTATTAAAGAGAACGCGCATTACCCGATGACCCGGGTGGGTACGGATGATGTGGGATTTGCGGTTTATCAGGTTGATTTAACAGCGAAGTAAGCAATTACTCACGAAAGCCGCCGTCAGCGGCGGCTTTTATCATCATTTTTATCAGCACAATGTGGCAATAATCACCTGGTCGGCGTTAAACAGCGCGGTGACATCATCACCTTCTTTCAGCTGCTGCCTGTCAGCATCCTGATTATCCACGGTAGCGCATAACTGTGCGCCGCCGGTCAGTGTCACCATCACTTCACTGTTTTCCGTACCTCTGGCAACGGAACAGATATGCCCGCTCAGGTGATTATCATAACCGGTGCTGTTTCCGGCGGATTTACTGATTTTCACCCACGGCGCTTTAATCAGAGTGAGTACTTCTTTACCGACAGATAACCCCAGCCGGTTGGCGCTTTGCTCCGTCAGGGCAACGGCAAGTTCGGTTTTTTTATCCGCCAGCAGGACATTCACATGCTGCTGCACATGGGTATGGTCGCGCGACATAATCGTGCCGAAGAACTGGTTGCGGGCGCTGGTTTGCAGGGAGAAGCGGGAGATGGCCGCCAGCAGGCTGTCGAGCGGCAGTGAATCCTCTTTGAGGACATCAAAGGCTTTCTGCTGGATTTGTGCCAGCAGATCATAAAGCTGAAGTAAGCGCTCACCATAGCGCGTGAGTGTCGCACCGCCGCCGCCTTTGCCGCCGGTGGCCCGGTCAACAATCGTTTCCTCGGCAAGCTGGTTCATCTCATTGATGGCATCCCAGGCACTTTTGTAACTGATACCGGCCAGCTTTGCCCCCTGACTGATGGAGCCGGTGGCTCTGACCTGCTTGAGTAAGGAAATCCGCCGTGGATCGGCAAATAAATGACCTTCTGATTTTAGTGTTAATAAAATATCCAACGGAAAATACCCCGTATAGTAATCAGACAGAATCACCGGTGCAGTTTCTCCGCCCGGTGCGGCTTGGCTTTCCGGTTAGTGTAGCAAACTGCGTTTTTTTTTCATCCGGGAATATGGTGATTAAATTTTACTGAATAATTTGTGAGAGGGATAAAAACAGGTATGGTATAGCGATGATTTATTAAACAGGGAATTATATCATGGGGAATACCTTATTCAGTCTTTACCGGACTGTCAGAGATGATCCGGACAACGGTTCTGAAACGGAGGATTTTACCCGTACACTGGCAGTACAGTCATTCTGGGTTGAATCGCAGGGACAAGCCGGCAGCGGCAAAGTGGGGCTGGCATTTTGTCAGGGAGAGGATGATAAAGAGCCTGTGCTGCTTGCTTACATGCGTGATGACGGCAGTAATGAGCCACCACCGGAAGTGGCGGAACACATGAACGCCGCTGAACGTGATTATGCGGAATTGCCGGGCGCTTTTTTGCTGACGATGGTCGCGCAACTAAATTACACGTTGTGCATCGTTGCGGAGGATGACGAAACAATACTGCTGGACAGTGATGCCCTGAAAACGCTGCTGACGTATCTTCAGATACTTTACAACGAAGATAGTGAAGACACTGATGAAGAGACCGTAACTCCGGTTGCGGATTCTGCGGGTATCAGAACAGAAAGCGGTAACAGTATTGTCGAAACACCCGGCAGTGCCGGAAAGGTGGTCGGTTTTCTCATCCTGGCGGCAGTGATTGTGGCTGTTGTTTATTTTATGCAGACCTGACCGCACGAATCGCTATGCTTTCGGCTGCGTGATTTATATAGAATGGCGGGTAATATGACGTTATGATAGTCACGCTGAATATCCTTTTCGCCTGATATAAAGAGATTAAGTGCTATGTTTGAGTTAGTTAAAAGTTTAGGTTTCGCACTGTTAATGGTGCCTGTTGTGATGACAGGCCTGGCGGCTCTGATCTGGGGATTAGGTGAAATTTTCAACCTGATTTCTAAAGGCGAGCACCACGAAAAGCAGCACTGATGTTGACGTATTCAGGATTACCTGCGTTCGCGGGTAATCCGTGTTTGCTTCTGTTTTCCCGCTCACTCCCGATGTAATTTCCCTCATTTTATCGTATTTTCCGCTTAACTGACGATAGTGGGATAAACCTCCTTTCATTTTACGCTGTATCTTGTTATATACAACGGGTTAATCCTAATCTATCCTGGTGGAAAAAATGAAAAAACAGTTCAGTACGTTATTGGCCGGCGTTGTTATCTCTGCGGCTGTCATGGGTCAGGCGTGGGCCGCTGAAAAAGTGACCGTGTTTGCGGCGGCATCACTGACAAATGCGGTTGATGAAATCTCGGCAAAATATAAGCAGGAGAAAAAAGGTGACGTGGTCGCGTCTTATGCGTCCTCTTCCACGCTGGCCCGTCAGATTGAAAATGGTGCTCCGGCAGATATCTTTATTTCTGCTGACCAGAAATGGATGGACTACGCTCAGGAGAAAAACCTGATCGTTAATGACACCCGTAAAACCTTGTTGGGTAATGAGCTGGTGCTGATTGCCGCGAAAGACAGTAAGATTGATAAAATAGATATTAATAAGCAGACTGATTGGGTTAAATTACTGGATGGCGGTCGTCTGGCTGTCGGTGATCCTGATCATGTGCCGGTCGGTATTTATGCGCAGGAAGCACTGGAAAATCTGGGTGCCTGGAAAGTGGTTGACCCGATGCTGGCCCGTACCAATAATGTGCGCAGTGGCATGGCGCTGGTGGAGCGCGGCGAAGCGCCGCTGGGTATCGTATACGGTTCTGATGCGGTTGCCAGTGATAAAGTAAAAGTCGTCGGTATTTTCCCGGCTGATACGCATAAACCGGTTGAATATCCGATTGCGATCCTGAAAGATCACAATAATGCCGATGTGAAAGGTTTCTACGATTATCTGCAGACACCGGAAGCAAAAGCGATCTTCAAACGTTACGGTTTCAGCCCTATGTAATAAATAAGGACTAACAGACAGCGATGTTGAATGAGTATGAATGGCAGGCGGTTATCCTCAGCCTGAAAGTATCAACAGTCGCCGTGGCAGCCAGTCTGCCGTTCGGCATACTGATGGCATGGGTACTGGTGCGCTGCCGTTTTCCGGGCAAGTCGCTGCTGGACAGTCTTATCCACTTACCACTGGTATTACCGCCGGTGGTAGTGGGTTATCTTCTTCTGATCAGTATGGGCCGCAAAGGTTTTATCGGTGAATGGCTCTATAACTGGTTCGGTTTCAGTTTTACCTTCAGCTGGCGCGGTGCCGCGCTGGCTGCGGCAGTGGTGGCCTTTCCGCTGATGGTACGGGCTATCCGCCTGGCGCTGGAAGCGGTGGATATGCGTCTGGAGCAGGCGGCACGGACACTCGGTGCCTCACCGCTGCGGGTCTTTTTTACTATCACACTGCCGTTGTCGCTGCCGGGTATTATTGTCGGCACAGTGCTGGCCTTTGCCCGTTCGCTGGGGGAATTCGGCGCGACAATCACCTTTGTTTCCAATATCCCCGGGGAAACCCGGACTATCCCGCTGGCGATGTACTCCCTGCTTGAAACACCGGGTGCCGAAATGGATGCAGCACGGCTCTGTATTATCGCTATTGTTCTGGCACTGGCGTCACTGCTGGCTTCGGAATGGCTGACCCGCTGGGGACGTAAACGCCTGGGGGTTGCCGCATGTTAGTGCTTGATTTTGAACAGCAGCTCGGTGATTTATCGATGGTGATCAACACCGAACTGGCCAGTGACCGTATTACCGCTGTCTTCGGGCTCTCCGGGGCAGGGAAAACCTCCTTTATTAATGTGATCGGCGGGCTGACAAAACCACAGAAGGGGCGGATTGAGCTTAACGGGCACACACTTGTGGATATTGAAAAACGCATCTGTCTGCCACCGGAAAAACGCAAAATCGGCTATGTCTTCCAGGATGCACGCCTGTTTCCCCATTACCGGATAAGAGGCAATCTGCGCTACGGTATGGCGCGGGAAATGGAAGATCAGTTTGACAGTATTGTGGAACTGCTGGGTATCGGACATCTGCTGAACCGGCTGCCGATGATGCTTTCCGGCGGGGAGAAGCAGCGGGTGGCGATTGGCCGCGCATTGCTGACCGCACCGGATATCCTGCTGATGGATGAACCGCTGGCCTCGCTGGATCTGCCGCGTAAACGCGAACTGCTGCCGTATCTGGAAAAGATGGCGCAGGATATCAGTATTCCGATCCTGTATGTCAGTCACAGCCTGGATGAAATCCTGCGGCTGGCGGAAGATGTGGTGATTCTGGAAAAAGGCCGCATTCTGGCACAAGGGCCGCTGGAAGAGGTGTGGGCAAGTGCAGCACTGCGGCCGTGGCTGACACAGGAAAGCCTCTCAAGCGTATTAAATGTCACGGTGCTTAAGCATCACGACCGCTATGCCATGACTGCCGCCGCTATCAGTGATCAGGTGCTGTGGATACCGCGTATTACCGGTGAGTCTGATACACCGGTGCGTGTGCGTGTCAGCGCGGATGATGTGTCAATCGTACTGGAAAAACCGAAAAGCAGCAGTATCCGCAATATATTACGGGCAAAAATCACGGAAATGTATGATGACGACAACGGTCAGACAGATGTACGGCTGGCGGTCGGCAATCATTTCCTCTGGGCACGGATTACCGGCTGGGCGCGGGATGATTTGCAGCTGAAACCCGGACTGTGGGTGTATGCACAGGTAAAAAGTGTGTCACTGAGCCGCGAATTATAACCTGCCTGAATATACGTATTTTTCATTAATAAAGCGGGCATTCATATTATTCCGATTGCCCATCTGACACACCGGCGATATATATTAACGCCGGTGCATCACTGATCCTGCCGAATTATCACAGAATATTCTCCGCACACGGAAACAAGTGTAAGACGTGCGTTATTGCATAAAAAACCACTGAGTCAGAGGGATAAAATGAAAAAAGCATTACTCTTTTTATTACTGGGTATTTTCTCCGGCGGTCAGGCGCTGGCGGCAAATCAGGTGATGTGTTACACCTATCTGAAAAAAGTCAAAGACGTTGAAATCGAAAACTTAAAAGTCTGGTGTATCGGCACCACCGACGGCTCGCAGGGCGGAATGCGTATCCCGGAGCTGCTCAGTATGGGATATAACGTGGTGGCAACGGAAAGCTTCCCGTATCAGTATTCTGAGGGGGGCTATACCTATGACGGATCCAAATTACTGCTGATCGTCGAAAATGCAAAATTCCCGAATCAGAATCCGGCAGAAAAACCCAAAAATAACTGGAATTTTGATAAGTATAAATAACTAAATTTATTTGCGGGTCAGCGGGAAATAATTAAAAAAATGCCTTTATTAAAAGGCATTTTTTATAGTTCAGAACACGGTATTGATCAGCTGAGAATATGACGGCGGATCGCCTGCGCAATACCCGGCTGTGTATTATCCCGGATAATCAGATCAGCGTGTGCTTTGACTTCGTCTGCTGCATTGCCCATTGCCACACCGAGACCGGCGGCAGAAAGCATGCTGATATCATTATGGTTATCACCAAATGCCATCACATCTTTCATCGTCATTCCCTGAGATTCCACCCATTCCTGTAAACGGCGGCCTTTGCTGTTACCTTTGCGGGCGATATCCACCTGGTTTATCCACGACCACTCGCAGGACAGCCCCATATCCGCTTCAACGGCATCGGTGAATTCGCGCAGTTTGTTCAGATCATCTGAGCAGGTGGCGAATTTCCAGATAGTGTCAGCGCGATCAACCTCATCAAGGAAGTTGTCCACTTTGCGCATCACCGGACGCTGGTGTTCCGGCAGAGAAGCTGACCAGTTCAGTGTCCGCTCGATGGTGCTGCTGTCAGTGTGATAAAGCATGGCATCGGAGATATACATCAGATGCTCGATATCGGTCTGTGCCAGACGTTCGAGCAGCTGACGGGATTCACTGACACTCATCGGATCGGCGGAAAGCACTTTTTTCCCCGGATAATCGTACAGATAAGTACCGTTACAGCAGATAGCCGGTGTATCCAGCTGCAATGTCTGATAAAACGGATGGATAGCAACGTGATGACGACCGGTGACAATCAGCACCTGCACCCCGGCACGGCGGGCTTCGCGGATAGCATCCAGCGACTCCTGTAATATATGTTTATCCGGATCGAGAAGTGTACCATCGAGATCAAATGCGAGGACGCGGTAAGACATAACAGGGAGCCCCTTGTATGAGTGTCAGAACCGGAATAACGGCGGGCATCAGGGAATATTATTGCACCCTGACGGCATCCTGGCTGATTCCGGGCGGAGATAACTGATAATATAGCATGTTAATTGTTTCGCGATAAACGCTAAGTGCGGTATTATTATACAGAAATGCTTACATTACCTGTTAAAAATCAAACGGGTAAGTGATGATATTAAGGAGCGCGAATGAAGCAGGTGGTTTATGTTGCCAGTACGGAAAGTCATCAGATTCATGTCTGGCAGATGAATGAACACGGTGAAATGTCACTGTTACAGACAGTATCAACGCCGGATCAGGTGCAGCCGCTGATCACCGCGCCGGATGGTGGTCATCTTTATGCTGCGGTAAAACCGGGTAATGCGGTAGTGACGTATAAAATCGCAGAAGACGGTAAACTCACACAAACCGGCCTGACGCCGCTCCCGGGCACTGCCGCCTATATCACGCTTGATAAAGCGGGGCGCACACTGTATGCCGCGTCTTATCATCAGGGAAATCTGGCGGTACTGCCGATCCGCGATAATGGTCTTCCCGCCCGTGCAGTCCAGGTGATTGAGGGGTTAAAAAATCCGCATTCCGCTAATATTGCGCAGGATGGCTGCACACTGTTTGTGCCGTGCCTCGGGGAAGATCATATCCGCGCTTACACGATTGAGGAAGACGGACGCTTAACTGAACGTCACGCCGATATGCTGACGGTTGCTGCCGGTGCCGGGCCGCGCCATATGGCGTTTCATCCGGCAAAACATGTGGCGTATTGTCTGAATGAATTAAATGCGACCATTAATGTTTACCGCGAATGGGTGAAAGTCCGTGAAATTCAGTCTGTCGATATGATGGCGGATGATTATTCAGGACGCCGCTGGGCTGCTGATATTCATGTCACGCCGGACGGGCGTCATCTCTATGCCTGTGAGCGGGCATCAAGTGTGATTAATCACTACCGGGTGTCGGATGACGGCGGTCATCTGCAACTGGCGGGGCGTTATCCGACAGAAACTCAGCCGCGCGGTTTTGCGGTGGATAACAGCGGGCGTTTCCTGATCTCAACCGGGCAACTTTCTCACCATGTGGCGGTTTCCCGGATTGATGAGATTACCGGCGAACTGCACTTTATCAACCGCTATCCGGCCGGAAAAGGTCCGATGTGGGTGACAGTGCTGACGCTGAAGTAATGTGTTTTTTTCAATACAGAGTTTGCTGGTCAGGTAATAAGCGATAACGGGCAGGCGAAACGAAAAGCATGCGCGTCATGGATGACGCGCCTGAGCTTACAGGGAGGTATTCACAGCGACTTTTCGTTTTTGCCCGTTATCAGCGCTTCTCCGGCGCGGAGATCAGCCGCCTGTTTTTTTATCCTGCCGTCACCTTATCTATCGCCTGCGTCAGCTTTTCCAGTTGTGTCGCCGTAATAATGTATGGCGGCATAATATAAATCAGCCGCCCGAACGGGCGGATCCACACCCCGGCATCAACAAAACGGCGCTGCAATTCTGCCATATTGACCGGCTCTTCCGTTTCAATCACACCAATGGTGCCGAGCACCCGCGCATCACGGACGCCGCTGCGGGATTTCAGCGGCAGCAGGGCACTTTTCAGTTGTGTTTCGATATCCTTCACACGCGCCGCCCAGTCTCCGGACAACAACAGATCAATACTCGCTACTGCCGTGGCGCAGGCCAGCGGATTACCCATAAAGGTCGGGCCGTGCATAAAGCAGCCTGCGTCCCCCTGACTGATGGTGTCCGCAATATGGCGGGTGGTGAGGGTGGCGGAGAGCGTCATATAACCACCGGTAATCGCTTTGCCGAGACACATAATATCCGGTGATATACCGGCGTGTTCGCAGGCAAACAGCTTTCCGGTGCGTCCGAATCCGGTCGCGATCTCGTCACAAATCAGCAGGACATTGTAGTGATCGCACAGCGATCTTACGCCTTTCAGATATTCCGGATGGTAGAAACGCATTCCGCCCGCACCCTGGACAACCGGCTCCAGGATCACCGCCGCGACCTTATGATGATACTGTGCCAGCAGGCTTTCCACGGAGTGAAGATCCGCCGGCTGCCATTCCTCATCGAATCCGCACTGCGGCGCATCGGCAAACAGGTGATCCGGCAGATAGCCCTGCCAGAGTGAGTGCATGGAGTTTTGCGGATCACACACTGACATCGCACCGAATGTATCACCGTGGTAGCCGTGACGCGGGGTGATTATCCGGTGACGCTTTTCCCCGCGTGCCTGCCAGTACTGCAGCGCCATTTTCAGCGCCACTTCTACTGCCACCGAGCCGGAGTCAGCAGGAAACACGCATTCCAGCGGTTCCGGCGTGATAGCCACCAGGCGGCGGCACAGTGCAACGGCAGCCGGATGGGTGATCCCGCCGAACATTACATGTGACATTTGTGACAGCTGTTCAGTCACCGCCGCATTCAGTACCGGGTGATTATAGCCATGGATAGCTGCCCACCACGAGGACATACCGTCAACCAGTTCGCGGCCGTCTGCGAGTGTCAGCACCGCACCGTGTGCCGATACCACCGGATAGACCGGCAGCGGCTGAGTCATTGATGTATAAGGGTGCCAGATGTGGCGGCGGTCAAAATCCGCATCATCAGCCGAAAAGTCGTGACCTGAAATATTCCCTGAAAAAGCCATTATGTAAACCATTTCAATGCAAATAAAGTTGACATGATAATGCTGATATTTAAACTGGCAACACTTTTTTATCGGGAGTTACAGTTATGAGTCAAGGTCGTCAGTGGACATTAAAAGAAGCCAATGCATTGTTTGAAAAACCTTTTTTTGAACTGTTGTATGAGGCTCAGACCCTGCATCGCCAGCATTTTGACCCGCAGCAGGTGCAGATCAGCACACTGCTTTCCATCAAAACCGGGGCGTGTCCGGAAGATTGTAAATACTGTGCGCAGAGTGCGCGATACAAGACCGGGCTGGAAAAAGAGCGGCTGATGGAAGTACAGCAGGTGGTGGAAACGGCGCGTAAGGCGCGGGCAGCCGGTTCGACCCGGTTCTGCATGGGCGCGGCGTGGAAGAATCCCCATGAGCGCGATATGCCGTATCTGGAAACCATGGTGAAAGAAGTACGGGCGCTGGGTATGGAAACCTGTATGACACTTGGTATGCTGAACAGCTCACAGGCGGAGCGTCTTGCCAAAGCCGGTCTGGATTACTACAACCATAACCTTGACACCTCGCCGGAATTTTACGGCTCGATTGTCACCACCCGGACCTATCAGGACAGACTCGATACCCTCGACAATGTGCGGGATGCGGGGATCAAAGTGTGCTCCGGCGGAATTTTAGGACTGGGTGAAGCGGTGCGTGACCGTGCGGCAATGCTGGTGCAGCTGGCGAATCTGCCGAAAGCCCCGGAAAGTGTGCCGATCAACATGCTGGCGAAAATCAAAGGCACACCGTTTGAAGATAATGAGGAAGTCGATCCGTTTGATTTCGTCCGCACCATTGCGGTGGCCCGCATTATGATGCCAACGTCTCATGTGCGCCTCTCCGCCGGTCGTGAAATGATGAATGAACAGACCCAGGCACTTTGCTTTATGGCGGGTGCGAACTCTATTTTTTACGGCTGTAAACTGCTCACCACCACCAACCCGGAAGAAAATACCGATATCGCCCTGTTTAAAAAACTGGGGATCAAACGTGAGGCCATTCATGTTACCCGGGGTGACAATGAGGAGACGGATTCTTTACTGGATGCCATCAGCCACAATGATGACGAAAAATTCTATAACGCAGCCCTGTGAGCCGTACCATGTGGCAGACTTTTCTTTCTGAGCGCCTGCAACAGGCGCAGGAACAGGATGCGGTACGCCGTCGTGACGCTAATGACGGCGCGGACGGGCGTACCCTCCTGATTAACGGCAGACGCGCCGTGAATTTCTCCGGCAATGATTATCTCGGCCTCAGCCGCCACCCGGCGGTGATCCGCGCCTGGTGTGACGGCACCCGGCAATACGGCGTGGGCAGCGGCGGATCCGGTCATGTCACCGGCTATACGGCGGCACACCGGGATCTGGAACAGATGCTGGCGGAGTGGCTCGGGTTTGATCGGGCGATCCTGTTTGTCTCCGGTTTCAGTGCTAATCAGGCGGTGATCACCGCACTGATGCAGCGCGGCGACCACCTTATCTGCGACAAACTTGCTCATGCTTCCATTATGGAAGCGGCTATGCATTCACCCGCTGAATTCAGTCGTTTTCGTCATAATGATACCGCCCATCTGAGCAATCGTTTGAGCCGGACTGAAAACAGTACCGGCAAAACCCTGGTGGTCACGGAAGGGATCTTCAGTATGGACGGAGATGCCGCGCCGCTGGCGGCGATCCTACCACTCACCCGGCAGCATAACGCCCGGCTGATGGCGGATGATGCGCACGGTATCGGTGTCTGCGGTCGTGAAGGGCGGGGCAGTTGTGATGCGGCGGGAATACGCCCGGATATTCAGATTGTCACCTTCGGCAAAGCGGTCGGGGTCAGCGGTGCAGCGGTGCTGTGTGATGCACAGACCGCAGATTATCTGACGCAATATGCCCGTCATCTTATCTACAGCACCACCTTCCCGGCGGCACAGGCGTGTGCCATTCAGACGGCGGTGCAGGAAATCCGTCACGGCGACGGGCTACGGGACACACTGGCGGAAAACATCCGCTTCTTCCGTGAGCGGGTGGCGCCTCTGCCGCTGCAATTACTGCCGTCCGCATCGGCTATCCAGCCGCTGATTGTGGGGGATAACCGAGCTGCCCTGGCGCTGTCGCACTATTTACAGGAACGCGGCCTGTGGGTGAAAGCGATCCGCCCGCCAACCGTGCCGCCGAATACCGCCCGGCTGCGCATCACGCTGACCAGCGCCCATCACCGCGACGATATCACACAGCTTACGGAGGCGCTGGATGCATTCTGTTGTCACTACCGCCCCGGTGAATAAAGCCGCCGTTGCCGCCGCTTTCGGGCGCGCAGCCGGACACTATGACACCGTGGCGCACCTCCAGCAGAAAACCGGACACCACTTGCGGCAACTGACCACACAGGCACTTTCCGCGCCGTTATTATCTGAACTGCACGGGCTGGATGCCGGCTGCGGTACCGGGTTTTTCAGTGAACAGTGGAAAATTGATTGCCGCAGTGTAACCGCGTTTGATCTTTCCCCTGAGATGCTGGCGCACGCCCGGCAGCAGCAGCGGGCGACCCGTTATGTACAGGGGGATATCGAACAGCTGCCTTTTGCGGATAAGCAGTTTGATTTCTGTTTCAGCAATCTGGCGGTGCAGTGGTGTGATTCGCTGGCAGAGGCGCTGGCCGGTCTGGTACGGGTGACCCGGCCCGGCGGGGTGGTGGCGTTTTCCACGCTGCTCAGCGGGTCGCTGGATGAACTGAATCAGGCGTTTGCCCGGGTGGACAGCAACCGTCACGCCAACGGCTTTCTCAGCCGTGAGGCGGTTTCCGCTGCCTGTCAGCCTTACCGGCATACCTTGTCAGACGTTTGTTACCGGCTCTCCTTTGATTCTCTGCCCGCGCTGCTGCACTCCCTCAAGGGGATTGGAGCCACCCATGTCCATCAGGGACGTGCTGCCGGGCTGATGACACGCAATAAACTCATTCGGCTGGCGAATCATTATCCCGCCGAAGACGGCGTATTTCCGCTCAGCTATCTTATTCAGTACGGAGTCATACATGTTGAAAAATAACTGGTTTTTAACCGGCACCGATACGGATGCCGGTAAAACCGTGGTCAGTTGCGCCCTGTTGCAGGCTGCCCGCAACGCCGGGTTCCGCTGCGCGGGGTATAAACCGGTGGCCTCCGGCAGTGAGATGACGGCGGAGGGGCTGCGCAACAGTGATGCACTGGCATTGTGGCACCATACCGTGCCGCCGGTCAGTTACGCGCAGATTAACCCCTATACCTTTGCCGAGCCGACATCGCCGCACATTGTCAGCGAACTGACACAAACTCCGCTGGAATTTACGGTGATGACTGACGGGCTGCATGCGTTAAATCAGCAGGCCGACTGGGTGCTGACCGAAGGGGCGGGCGGATGGTTTACCCCGCTGTCAGCCACGCAGACTTATGCGGACTGGGCGGCACACATGCGGATGCCGGTGATCCTCGTGGTCGGGGTAAAACTCGGCTGCATTAATCATGCGTTACTGACCGTGATGGCGATACAGCAGGCCGGGCTGAGCCTGGCCGGATGGGTGGCTAATGAGGTCACACCGCCGGGTCTGCATCAGCAGGCGTACCTGGCGACACTGAACAACCTGATCCCGGCGCCGTGTCTGGGTGTGTTACCGCATCTGCCGGATCCGTTGAATCAGGACTTATCCGGCTATCTTTCACTGCCGGTTTCCGCGCACTGATTCTGTATCCGGCCGGATCGTTCCGGGATCACGGCAAATCTTCCGGCCGGGTGTTTTTTATCAGGAAAAAATCCTGAATTATTTTTTCTCTTTGTGCTGAAAGTGACAATTTTATGACTGCACAATGTCACGCAACCATGCACCGGCAAACGACTTTATTAAGTTATCCACCATTCCTGTGGATAACCCTGTGCATTAACTTTAGAAAACTCACGCCATCCTTGCAGGAACGGGGCTTTCGCTGACATTGTTGTAAAATCGGGCTTTTATGATTTTTACATAAATAACAAATAGATAAATAAAATCAAGAGTCCTCCTGCGTGAAAAATAGCAATTGGTCAGAGGGGCGTCAGATTTCAGCATAATTTAAAATTGCAAGTGCTTTTTTTTGGGGATAACTGTGGAAAGCCAATAAAATTTTCCCTGGTTTTGCAAGCAAAAAATCACAAAATAACGGATTTTTTCTGCCGGGGGTTGAAGCTGGTTTTTTATCCAGTATCATAGTGACCCTATTCGCGCAGGGGGGCTCATGAGCAAACTATTTAAACTGCATTCTGACTTTAAACCGGCCGGTGACCAGCCGCAGGCCATTGCAAAACTGGTTGAGGGCCTGGAAGACGGGCTGGCGCATCAGACGCTGCTGGGGGTAACCGGCTCAGGGAAAACGTTCACCATTGCCAATGTTATCGCCACGCTGAACCGTCCGACCATGATCATGGCGCCCAATAAAACCCTTGCCGCCCAGCTTTACAGTGAGATTAAAGATTTCTTCCCGGAAAACGCGGTGGAATATTTTGTCTCCTACTACGACTATTATCAGCCGGAAGCCTATGTGCCGAGCTCTGACACCTTTATCGAAAAAGATGCCTCAGTAAACGAACATATTGAGCAGATGCGGCTCTCAGCCACCAAAGCCCTGCTCGAACGGCGGGATGTGGTGGTGGTGGCCTCCGTTTCCGCTATCTACGGGTTGGGTGATCCGGACAGCTATCTGAAAATGATGCTGCACCTTACCGAAGGAATGATCATCGATCAGCGCTCGATCCTGCACCGGCTTTCTGATCTCCAGTACACCCGTAACGACCAGGCCTTTCAGCGCGGTACATTCCGCGTGCGCGGTGAAGTGGTGGATATTTTCCCGGCGGAATCGGATGATTACGCACTGCGCGTGGAACTGTTTGATGATGAGGTGGAGCGCCTGTCGCTGTTTGATCCGCTGACCGGCCATATCCATTATCAGGTACCGCGTTTTACTGTTTACCCGAAAACCCACTATGTGACACCGCGTGAGCGTATTCTTGAGGCGATGGAAGGGATCAAAACCGAGCTGGCGGAACGGCGAAAATTCCTGATCGACAACAACAAACTGGTGGAAGAGCAGCGTCTTGCCCAGCGCACTCAGTTTGATCTGGAAATGATGAATGAGCTGGGTTATTGCTCGGGTATCGAAAACTATTCGCGCTATCTCTCCGGACGCAAATCCGGCGAATCCCCGCCAACCCTGTTTGATTACCTGCCGGCGGACGGCCTGCTGGTGATCGACGAATCCCACGTCACTATTCCGCAAATCGGCGGGATGTACAAAGGCGACCGTTCGCGCAAAGAAACGCTGGTGGAATATGGTTTCCGTCTGCCGTCCGCGCTGGATAACCGTCCGCTGCGCTTTGAGGAGTTTGAATCTCTCGCACCGCAGAGTATTTATGTGTCCGCCACGCCGGGCAAATATGAAATGGAAAAATCCGGCTCTGATGTGGTTGAACAGGTTGTGCGTCCGACCGGGCTGCTTGATCCGGAAGTGGAAGTGCGTCCGGTGACCACCCAGGTGGATGATCTGCTGTCTGAAATCCGCATCCGCGCACAGAAAAATGAGCGCGTGCTGGTCACCACACTGACCAAACGGATGGCGGAAGATCTTACTGAATATCTGGAAGAGCACGGCGAGCGGGTGCGTTATCTGCACTCGGATATTGATACCGTGGAGCGGGTGGAAATTATCCGCGACCTGCGCCTCGGGGAGTTTGATGTGCTGGTGGGTATCAACCTGCTGCGTGAGGGGCTGGACATGCCGGAAGTGTCACTGGTGGCGATTCTGGATGCGGATAAAGAAGGCTTCCTGCGTTCCGAACGTTCCCTGATCCAGACCATTGGCCGTGCTGCCCGTAACCTGCACGGCAAAGCGATTCTCTACGGCGATAAAATCACGGACTCGATGGCAAGGGCTATTGAGGAAACTGAACGCCGCAGAGAGAAGCAGATGGCGTTTAACGAAGCACACGGTATTGTGCCGAAAGGGCTGAATAAAAAGATTGGCGATATCCTGAAAATCGGCCAGCCGTCAGCCGGGGCGAAAAATAAAGGCAAAGGAAAAGCAGCCGCGAAAAGCAGCGATTATCAGCGTATGTCGCCGAAAGAGCTGGAAGTTAGAATTCAGGAACTGGAAGCGCAGATGTACCGCCACGCTCAGGATCTGGAATTTGAACAGGCAGCAGCGGTACGGGATGAATTACAGGGCCTGCGTGAGCAGTTTATTGCCAACTCCTGACGGGGTCAGGGCAGCAGGCCGATGGTTTTATCCAGCGCATTCAGCAGCAGGCTGCGGTCATGGCGGTACGGGACATCCTGTGCCTCGAGGATCTCTCTGACAATCAGGCGGTCGCCGAGGTCACCGGTATTGATATGCGGTGCGCACACCACCGCATCTATCCGTTTGCGGCCGATGCGTTTTTCAATCACGGCGATTTTTTCACTCAGGCTGAGGGACGCCGCAGCCGGGCTCAGTTCTTTGCCGAGATTTTCAATATAGATCATCGGCGCCTGATTAAAATTAATCGCTTTGGTGAAATCGGGCAGCAGCATCAGCGGCATCAGGCTGGTAAAGAAACTGCCCGGCCCGATAATAATCAGCTCTGCGCGGCAGATGGCATCCAGTGCCTCTTTGGTGGTTTTCACCGGCGGGGAGAGCTGTAACTCCTGCGGCGGGCAGGTCAGCTGATCGACATTCACTTCGCCGTACACTTCATGACCTTCACTGTCGATAGCCATCAGATCGACCGGCGTTTCTGACATCGGGATCAATTTGGCTTTGACTTTCAGCATATTGCGGATCAGATTGATGGCATCCAGCGGGCGCACACTCATATGATCCAGTGCCTTGAGCATCAGGTTGCCGAGGTTATGTCCCGCCAGTTCGCCGTTACCGCTGAAACGGTATTCAAACATAGTGGAGGCAATCGACGGCTCCGTGATCATCTGATTGAGACAGTTGCGCATATCCCCCCAGGCAATGCCACCCTCCGCCCGGCGGATCCGGCCGGTGGAGCCGCCGTTATCCGTGGTGGTGACCACGCCGGTCAGCCGCGATCCCAGACCGTTCAGGCAGGACATCACCCGTCCCAGCCCGTGGCCTCCGCCTAAAGCAACAACATGTTCCAGCGACGTGAGTGTGCGGTTCCCCATAGTGTTTATGCATTCCCTGAGTTTTCATATTTATTTGCGCGGTAATCTATCATAAAAACCAATTTTTCGCGTCACGATACTGAGATTTATCAAACTCCGGTCAATCATAAAGGTGAATTATCTTTTTGCTGCGTACTTTTACGTGTGATTCAGAGATGGCAACGGCGGGGAAGTCATGCTATGAGTGAATGCGGTGACTGAAAGCATCATAAATAAACATGAATAACAAAAATCAATAAGTGACAGGAAGAACATCATGAATGACCTGACGTGTACCATTCCGGTACTGGAAACCGAACGTCTGATCCTGAGTGCCCACCGCAGAGAAGACCATGCAGCAGTGGCTGACATGTGGTCGGATACCGCAGTGACACATCATATTATGGCAGGACAGATTTCCACACCGCGCGACAGCTGGATGCGGATACTGGCGTATCTCGGATTGTGGCCGCTGCTGGGCTATGGTTACTGGGCGGTCAGGGAGAAAAGCACCGGAGAGTATATCGGGGATATCGGTTTTGCGGATTTTTACCGTGAAATGGAAAAAGACATCAGCCACTATCCGGAAGCAGGTTGGGTGTTTGCAAAGCGGGCACACGGTAAGGGCTATGCCGGTGAAGCATTGGGAGCCATACTGAACTGGCTGAAAGAGGTGCGCGGTATTAATGAATGCGTGTGTATTATTGCTCCTGAGAATAAACGCTCTGCCCGGCTGGCAGAGCGTTACGGATTCCGTCCGCAGGAGACACTGAGAATGAATTATAAATCCGTTATTTTCTATCACGTTACACTGGACTGACCGGGCCTGCTATATCTGTGTCAGCTCAACCGGTGTCAGATCAAAAAAGCGGTAAATAATTTTCCTGCCGGATCGCCGTATTTTCGGCAGTTTGCTGTTTATTATTTATTCATCGGCCTATAATTGATTTGCTAATTAATTGAAAAACTGTGTGAAATTTTCGTTATCCGGTGTATCCGTTCCTTTTTCCGGAGGCACGGTAACACGTTGTATAATAAGGTATATAGCGTATTTATCATGGTAATTCCCGCAGGGCAACGCTAGAATCAATTCACTTAGCGTGGTTATTAACAGCATTAATGACAACGATTAACTCCTAGCCTTCACACCTACGTTTCAGGTCAGAACCGGAAATAGGGTGAGCTGGCCGTGACACTCACGAGTGCCACCAGGGTGCAGGATAGAAATGTCCGCATCTCCCGTATTTGGAAAGGTGTTATGACTGAACAACTGACAGATCCCTTTGCGCGCAAATTTTATTATCTGCGCCTCTCCGTGACAGACGTTTGCAATTTCCGTTGCAACTATTGTCTGCCTGATGGTTATAAACCAAACGGACACAAATCCTTTCTTTCCCTCGGCGAAATCCGCCGGGTGACCCGCGCGTTTGCTCAGCTGGGCACGGAAAAAATCCGTCTGACCGGCGGCGAGCCGACCATGCGCCGCGATTTTACCGATATTGTTGCCGCTATCCGCGAAAATGAGAATATCCGCACTATTGCTGTGACCACCAACGGTTACCGCATGGCGCGGGATATCCGCGACTGGCGCGCCGCCGGGCTGAGCGCGGTGAATGTCAGCGTTGACAGTCTCGACCCGCGCCAGTTTCACGCTATCACCGGGCAGGATAAATTCATGCAGGTGATGAGTGGTATCGATGCCGCGTTTGACGCCGGTTTTGAGAAGGTGAAAGTGAATGTGGTGCTGATGAAGAATGTCAATGACATCCATCTGCCTGCATTTCTGAACTGGATCAAAGACCGCCCGATCCAGCTGCGTTTTATCGAACTGATGGAAACCGGTGACGGCAGTGATGTGTTCCGCCGTTTCCATATCTCCGGCAATGTTATCCGCGCCCGTCTGTTACAGGCCGGCTGGCAGCAGGTGGCGCGTGCCCGCAGTGACGGCCCGGCGCAGGTGTTCAGTCATCCGGATTATCAGGGCGAAATCGGCCTGATCATGCCGTATGAAAAAGACTTCTGTCAGAGCTGTAACCGTCTGCGGGTGTCGGCGGTCGGTAATCTGCATCTGTGCCTGTTCGGCGAGCAGGGGATCACGCTGCGTGACCTGCTGGCGGAAGACGGACACGACGACGAGCTGAAAGCTCGGCTTCAGCGCGCATTGCAGCACAAACGCGAAACCCATTTCCTCCATCAGGGGAACAGCGGTATTACCCCGAATTTATCCGTTATCGGCGGCTGATCCGCCGGTCATATCAGGAGTTTACATGTCTCAACTCACCCATATTAATGCGGCGGGCGAAGCCAACATGGTGGATGTGTCCGGAAAACAGGAAACGGTCCGCGAAGCGCGCGCCGAAGCCTTTATCACCATGGATGCCAAAACCTTACAGATGATTATTGACGGCAACCATCACAAAGGGGATGTCTTTGCGACAGCCCGTATCGCCGGTATTCAGGCCGCCAAACGGACCTGGGATCTGATCCCGCTGTGTCATCCGCTGATGCTGAGCAAAGTGGAGGTTCAGCTGAGCGCGGAGCCGGACACGTCCCGTGTGCGTATTGAATCCTGCTGCCGCCTGACCGGTAAAACCGGGGTGGAAATGGAAGCCCTGACTGCGGCTTCTGTGGCTGCACTGACGATCTATGATATGTGCAAAGCGGTGCAGAAGGATATGGTTATCGGCCCGGTGCGTTTACTGGAAAAAAGCGGCGGGAAATCAGGATATTTTAAGGCGGACGCATGATTAAGGTACTGTTTTTCGCGCAGGTGCGCGAGCTGGTGAATACCGATGAGCTTTCTCTGCCGTGTGATTACGCCACAGCAGAAGATTTACGGGCTGCGTTATGTGAGCGCGGTGAGCGCTGGGCGCTGGCGCTGGAATCCGGCAAACTGCTGTGTGCGGTGAATCAGTCTTTTGTACCGCTGTCGCAGCCGCTGACTGACGGCGACGAGGTCGCGTTCTTTCCGCCGGTCACCGGAGGCTGAATCATGAATAATACCCGGATTGCTGTTCAGACTGACAATTTCAGTGTTGGTGAGGAATACCAGTGGCTGGCCGGTTGTGCGGATGACGGCGCGGTGGTCACCTTTACCGGCAAAGTCCGCAATCATAACCTCGGTGATAATGTGGCGGCTCTGACGCTGGAACATTATCCGGGCATGACCGAAAAGGCGCTGGCGGATATTGTCGCACAGGCGCGTGAGCGCTGGGAATTGCAGCGGGTGACACTGATCCACCGGGTTGGCAGTTTATACCCGAATGATGAAATTGTGTTTGTCGGTGTCAGCGCTGCCCATCGCGGTATGGCATTTGAAGCGGCGGAATTTCTGATGGATTACTTAAAAACCCGCGCGCCGTTCTGGAAAAAAGAGACATTACCGGAAGGCGGCACCCGTTGGGTGGATGCCAGAGAAAGCGACCAGAAAGCCGCAGATCGCTGGTAATTTACCGCCAATCACGTCTGTATCGCCGAATTTTTTCCGGCGGCGGTACATCAGGTTAAAAATATTTACTGTTTGTAAAGAAAAGGGGGGAATTCCTGACAGTTTGCCTGCTGGCAACACCCTTTTTATGTGATAATCTATAGGCCTTGGTCGTTTATCATCCGATAAACAATTTGATACAGATGAAAGGGTTATCCATCATGGACCGATTTCCTCGTTCTAACGGCTCGATAGTTTCACAGGCGGGCTCCGGTATTCAGGCTTATATGGCCCAGGTTTACGGCTGGATGGCATGCGGCCTGCTGCTGACGGCCTTCGTCGCCTGGTATTCGTCTAACTCAATGGCGATTATGAGCTTTGTTTTCTCCAGCAAAATCACCTTCTTCGGCCTGATTATTGCTCAGCTGGCACTGGTCTGGGTTATCTCCGGCATGGTTGAGCGCCTGAGTGCGTCCATGGCGACCGGGCTGTTTATGCTCTATTCCGCACTGACAGGGCTGACGCTCTCCAGTATCTTTATCGTGTATACAGACGCGTCTATCGTCAGTACCTTCTTTATCACGGCAGGGATGTTCGGTGCGCTGAGTATCTACGGCTACACCAC
Organism: Morganella sp. GD04133; assembly: GCF_029835375.1. Lineage (NCBI taxonomy): Bacteria > Pseudomonadati > Pseudomonadota > Gammaproteobacteria > Enterobacterales > Morganellaceae > Morganella > Morganella sp. GD04133. The sequence continues at coordinate 66,106 of NZ_JAODZS010000014.1, forward strand.
CAAACGCAGCCTGTCCGGGATGGGGAACTTCCTGTTTATGGGACTGATTGGTATTGTCATCGCATCGCTGGTCAATATCTGGCTGAAAAGCGAAGGTATGACTCTGATCATCACCTATATCGGTGTGATTGTGTTTGCCGGCCTGACCGCGTATGACACCCAAAAACTGCGTGAACTGGGTGAGCAGATTGACAGCAACAATAAAGACACCATGCGCCGCTATGCGATCGTGGGTGCGCTGTCGCTGTACCTGGACTTCATCAACCTGTTCCTGATGCTGCTGCGCCTGATGGGCGACCGCCGCTAATCACAGACAGAACAGGATGTAACAATGAAAGGCCGGTGAAAACCGGCCTTTTTACGTTTACTGTTCTGAATCTGTAATAATCTGTTCCAGTGTCCGGGCGGCTTGCCCGGCTTCCGTCACATTGGTATTCTGCGGGGCAGCACTGACAATCAGAGCCTTCCACAGCGCCCAGCCCATTGCCCTTGCGCGGGTTCCGGCGTCACACCGCAGTCGTTCAAAGAAAACGTCACGGCTTTCCTTGTCAAAGAAGGTCCAGGCAATTACCAGGTCACAGGCCGGATCTCCGGTACCGAGTTGCCCGAAGTCAATCACAGCGGTCAGACGACCGTTCGTGGTGAGCAGATTGCCCGCACTGATATCACCGTGAACCCAGACCGGCTCAGCTGTCCGCCGGGCGTGCAGGGCGTTTTCCCATATCCGCAGAAACAGCGGGACACAGGTTTTATCTTTCAGATTCGCCAGCGCCTGACAGGTTTCACTGTCATAAACTGCTAAATTACCGCCTCGGTGAAAATTCTGCGCACCGGCGGCCGGGCCGCCGGTGGCATCGATACGCTGAAACGCCGTCAGAAAATCTGCGAGATCACGGGCAAAAACCGTTTTATCTGACGGCGGGTGTGTCGCAACCGTTTCTCCCGGGATCCAGCGGTACACAGACCACGGCAGCGGAAATCTCTCTGATGGTTTACCCGTACCGAGCGGGGCGGGGATCTGAACGCTCAGTCCTGTTGCCAGACGCGGTAACCACAGCTGTTCTTTCAGTACCTGACCGGCATAATCAGGCGAGGAGGGCAGACGGATCAGCATTTCTTCACCCAGGTGAAATGTCCGGTTATCCCAGCCGCTGGTCGCGACCGGTATCACCGGCAGATGTGCCCACTGCGGGAATTGTTCCGCTATCAGCGCAGCGGCAAGGTGTGTATCAATATTCAAAGAAATCGCTTTCCTGTAAGATTATAATAAGGAATATTATAGCAAAGCCAGTAGCCTATGCAGAGATGATTATTTTTTGTCGTCCTTATTTTATATAATAGCTTTTCATCTTATTATTTCCTGACTTTATGCACTCAGCGGTATTTCCCCCGGATTCTATACAATTATTCACTTCCTTTTCTGTATTTATTCTGAATAGGATGTAATCCCAATTATCAATATATTTCTGATATTTTTTATTTCCGTAGCCAGCGACGGTGGCAACATGTTCTCTTGCTTTATCGATATCTTTACCTATGTTTTCCTCACCATTTAAAAATGCTGAAAATACAAAATCACAGGCAGAAATCAATCTGTTTCTGCCAATGTGACACGCTTTTTCATAGTAAGTTATAGCGTTCTTCATATCTTTTTCTTTCCCGTAACCATGGGATAAAATAAAACCATAGTGGAATAAAGCAAGTGGGTTTTCAGGATCTGAAGAGAGTAACGCTTCCAGATAGTAAACAGCGGTATTACAATGTTCTGAAATGCCCGTATTACCACTTAATTGCTGCAGGTGGTAGCAGTTATTATAATAAAAGGAGAATAACGTATAACGACTTGTTAAATTACCCCTTTCTGCGCTATTAATCAGCAAGGTCAGCTCATTTTGATTTTTTGGATAAGGGGCATATTCTGGTAATCCCGGATCATAGCGTAGTTCAATTGGGTTGTATTCATACGCAGTAATGTTGTTATTCCACTGACTTTCTGAGTAAGCACAGAGACTGAAACCGGGTAATAACATCAGAAATATTAATTTTTTATGCATTTTTTTATCCGAATAAATAGGGTGTGATTGTTGTGTCATGATATATATCAGAGGTGAGTGCTGTAATATAAATATCGCCAGATAACGGAGCTGTTTCTCTGTTGTGTATATGAAATAAAACATCGGCAATCTCTGATTTTTCGCCGTCATGCCAGTTAATATCAGAGGTTAATTTATGAAAATTACCGCTGTCATCATAAAAATAGGAAGGCCGTGTAGCTAATTCAACAGATACTATGCCTATACTTTCAAGAGAAAGCAGTTCATCTGACTGACTGATGCCATCTGAATTTACATCCTGCCAGACTAACAATGCTGACCATGCAATATCATCCTGATTTATCAGATGATCATTATTACTATCTAAAACGGAAAGCGATGAGAATCCATCTTTGTTATTGATATAATTCGTGTATTCACCAAATAACTCGGTACCATTATTTATAATACCATCATTATTACGATCTAATACCAGTAAGCCATCACCGGGATGAACCCAGCCTGTTTGTACAGATTCGCCATTACCATTTAAATCGAAATATATTCCGGTATTATCAGCTAGTGTTGTAACACCATTTCTGTCCAGATCAATAATGAGTGGAGTACAGTAACTGTCAGCCGCATTTTCCAGGTTGTCATACAAGTTATCAGGAAAAAAAGAAACATTGATTCCATCTATATTACTGTCAGTTAATAAGTCATCTACAAATTGACTACAGTTATTAGTGATTAAGTTATAGTTCGGCGGTTTACTTTTTCCTGTCTTATAATTATGCAATACAGTAAAAAGTTTATTGAAGTCATTATGGAATTTAAAATTATCAGACGTTATAGATAGCGTGGACGCATTACGATAATAAATGTGATCATTAAATGATAAGTTATCACTGGCTGTTTTGAGGCTTTCTCCGGTACTTAAACCAACGGTGATAATATCATACTGTTTTGTAACGGGATTAATTCCCTTTATACCAATGAAGGTGTGACCAAATGCAGAGTTGCTGACAAATTCTCCATTAATATCATGGATTTCACTGCCCTGAGGAGCGACGAATAATGTTATTTCAGGTCGGCTTATTGCATTGTAATTAAATGGTTCTTGTATCTCACGGTGAATGTTCATATCTTCTGTTTTGTAGACCTGATAGTGTTTGGTTTTTTTCATTTTCCATCCTGAATTAATTATATTAATTTAAATTATTTTTCATTAAAGTTTATTGAATGGGGTTAAATTCAATTTACCCATCATTAATGTAAATTAAAGAATTTTAAATGTTAATTTTAAAAGGATGGTTTTTATTTTTTATAATAATTGTTATATCTGGCCGGACTAATATTGACCTTTTTTATAAAGATGTCAAAATAATCAATTATATTAATTTCAAGTTTTATTATTATTTACGCAATTTTTCGCCGGAATAACGCATAGGCGGCGGTTCCTGTGGTCACGGCGATCACCTGTAATGGCCAGAGGCTTTGGCGGATAACACTGAAATCCGCATCTTTGAGGTAAATCTGTTTGGTGATTTCATTGAAATGGCGGATAGGATTGACCCAAGTGATATGTTGCAGCCAGACCGGCATATTTTCCACCGGGGCAATATAACCGGACAGCAGCACGGCAGGCATCATAAAAACAAACACGCCGATAAAGGCCTGCTGCTGAGTGGCGGAAAGGGCGGAGATTAACAGACCGAATCCGACCAGCGACAGCCCGTATATCACCATGGTGAAATAAAACAGAAGCAGTGAACCGGAAAAGGGGATGCGGTAAGCAAAAATCCCGATTATAAGCACAATACTGGCCTGTACCGTGGCCACAATCAGTGCCGGAACGGCCTTGCCGACAAAGATTTCACCGGTGGTCAGCGGTGAAACCAGCAGTTGATCCAGCGTACCCTGTTCCCGTTCACGGGCAACCGACAGTGAGGTGACAATCATCACGCCGATAGTGGTGATCAACGCCACCAGCGACGGCACGATAAACCATTTATAATCCAGATTCGGGTTATACCAGTTGCGCACCACCAGCTCACTGGTGACCGCCTGCGGCATCCGCTCCTGCTGGTAATGCGCGGTGATTTGCTGAACGTAATTGGCGGCAATCTGCGCACTGTTGGAGTTTCGTCCGTCGAGCAGGATTTGCAGCTGTGCCGGTTTCTGTGCGGCGAGCTGCGCACTGAAATTTTGTGGAAAATGCACCAGCAGCAGGGCTTTGCGGTTATCAATCACATCCTGTACGTCATGCCGGTTTTGGATCAGCAGCACATCGGAGAAGGCACTGGCTTTGGCAAACTGCTGGGTCAGCTCAATGGATGCGGGGCCCTTGTCTTCATCATAAATAGCGATAGTGGCATTGGTGACTTCCAGCGTTGCCGCCAGCGGGAACAAAATCATCTGAAAAATTACCGGTACGATCAGAATCGTCCGGGTCTGCCGCTCACGGAGAAGTAATTGCAGTTCTTTGATAATTAAGGTGAATATCCGATGGAGCATGCGCTTCTCCTTAATCAAGCCGGCGGCGGGTTTTCAGGGCGGTCAGGCCGATAAACACAATCGCTGACAGGATCAGCAACACCAGGTTACTGATAATCACCGGCATAATATTACCCGCCAGGAACAGTGTCTGCAGGCTTTCCACAAAGTAACGCGCCGGGATCACATAGGTCACCACCTGTATCGCCACCGGCATACTGTCGATTTCAAACACAAAGCCGGACAGCATAATAGCGGGCAGAAATGCGGCATTCAGGGAGATCATTGCGGCATTAAACTGATTGCGGGTCACGGTGGAAATCAGCAGCCCCATACCGAGCGCAGTGGCGAGATAGAGGGAGGTCACCAGGGCCAGCAGCCACAGCGAGCCGTGATACGGCACATCCAGCACATACACGGTTACCACCATACACAACACCATGACAAAACTGCCGAGCACCTGATACGGCAGCAGTTTGGAGAGCAACAATTCCGTTTTGGTCACCTGTGTGGAAAGCAGGGCTTCCATGGTGCCGCGCTCCCATTCCCGCGCCACCACCAGTGAGGTCAGGATAGCGCCGACCACGGTAATAATGATGCTGATAGCCCCCGGAATAATAAAATGCTGACTGATAGCGGCAGGGTTAAACCAGTAACGCAGCCGGACATCAATGGGCGGCTCACTGCTGATCCCCCGGTCCTGTGCCCGTTGCTGCTGCCAGATCTGCCAGATACCATTAGTGTAACCCTGCACAAAATTGGCGGTATTGGGTTCGCTGCCATCCGTAATCACCTGAATCTGTGCGATATCGCCCTGACGGGCCAGATGTTTGTCAAAATCCGCCGGGATCACCACAATACCGCGGATATGCCCCGCCTGGAGTTTATCGATTAATTCACGGCGGTTATCACTGAGGGTGGCATCAATAAACGGAGAGCCGGTAAAGGCGTAGATCAGCTCCCGTGCCGGTTCACTCTGTTGATTTACCAGGATCCCGAGGCGCAGTTTTGATGAATCCAGATTGATACCATAACCGAAAATAAATAACAGAATCAGCGGGATCACAATGGCGATCAGGGCACTCGACGGATCGCGGACAATCTGTTTGCTCTCTTTGATGCACAGCGCCCGCAGACGGCGCCATGAAAAACCGGAAGGTGTGCTCATGATGCCGCCTCCTGTGCGGTTTTTTTGTCATACTCTTCGACCAGCCCGATAAAGGCATCTTCCATTGACGGATCCGGATGGGTGTCATCCGCCACCGAGGCTTTCAGCTCATCGGGGGTGCCGGCGGCAATGATTTTGCCGTGATAAACCAGCCCGATACGGTCACAATATTCCGCCTCATCCATAAAGTGAGTGGTTACCATCACGGTTACGCCTTTATCCACCATGCCGTTAATATGCAGCCAGAATTCACGGCGGGTGAGCGGGTCAACCCCGGAGGTGGGTTCGTCGAGAAAGAGAATATCCGGCTCATGCATCAGGGCGCAGGCCAGAGCCAGCCGCTGTTTGAAGCCGAGGGGCAAATCTTCGGTGGTCTGGCGCAGGATCGGGGTGAAATTAAAGGCATTCACCATATCATCGATTTTTTGCTGCTGTGCTTTGCCGCGCAGCCCGTAAACGCCGGAGAAAAATGTCAGGTTCTGGGCGACCGTCAGATTGCCATAGAGGGAAAACTTCTGCGCCATATAGCCCAGGCGGCTGCGGGCTTTGGCTGAGCTGGTTTTCAGATCCAGTCCCAGCACCAGGGCACGGCCGCTGCTGGGGATCATCAGGCCGCACATCATTTTGAAGGTGGTGGATTTGCCCGCGCCGTTCGGGCCGAGCAGACCGAAAATTTCCCCGCGTTTGACCTGAAAATCCACATGATCGGTTGCGGCGAAATCGCCGAATTTTTTGGTCAGGCTGACGGCTTCAATCACGGTTTCATCGGGTGCCGCCGGGATCTGCGGCATAATCTGCGCCAGTTGTGAGCGGTGAGAAGGGCCGCCGCCGAGCAGATCAATAAATGCATCCTCAAAACGGGGTTTAGCGGGCAGCAGTTCGGTATCCGGATATTTCAGCGCGCTAAGCAGGGCGCGGGTATCGGCCTGCGGTTTCACAATCAGCCGGACATAACGTCCCTGAATAACACCGTCAGATACCTGTGGCTGAATCAATGCTTCCTGTAAGATGCGGCGGCGTTCACCGGGTGCTGCGGAGAGCAGAAAAGAGCGGCCCTCCATGGTTTCTGTCAGCTGTGCCGGTTTGCCTTCATAAATCACTTTTCCCTGATTGAGCAGCAGTACATCACGGCACTGCTCCGCTTCATCCAGATAAGAGGTACTCCAGAGGATCAGCATGCCGTCATCGGCAAGAGAATGTACCATCCGCCACAGTTCGCGGCGGGCGATAGGATCGACCCCCACACCCGGCTCATCGAGCAACAGCACCTGCGGCTGCCCGAGCAGCGTACAGGCCAGTCCGAGTTTCTGTTTCATACCACCGGAGAGTTTGCCTGCCATGCGGGTGGTAAAACGGGTCAGATCGGTAAAGGTCAGCAGGCGGTCAAAAAACGCCTGCTGTTCATGGTGCGGCAGGCCGCGCAGTTCAGCATATAAACGGAGGTTTTCCATCACGGACAGATCTTCATACAGCCCGAATTTCTGCGGCATATAACCGAGCTGCGCGCGCAAAGCGACACTGTCTTCAATCGGATCAAACCCGGCGACGCGGATTTCCCCGCTGTCTGGTTTCAGTAAGCCGGCCAGCATGCGGATGAGGGTAGTTTTCCCTGCGCCGTCCGGCCCGGCAAGCCCGGTCACACCGCCGCCCTGAATTGTGGTGGTCAGCCGGTTAACCGCCGGATTATCAAGGCCGGGAAAGCATTTTTCGACGGCACTGAGGGAGATAGTGATGTCTGACATCGTCTCTCCTTACGGCTGCGGTTCTTCATTATCAAAGCGGACGGTGACCGGCATCCCCTGACGCAGCAGCGGATCGGCATCCGTCACCACAATGCGCAGACGGTAGACCAGATCCGTCCGCAGTGCCGGGGTTTCAACGGATTTCGGGGTAAACTCGGCGGTCGGGGAGACAAAGCCGACATGCCCGTGATACGGCTTGCCGGGGCGGCTGTCGGTTTCCAGTAATACTTTACGGCCGGGCTGTGCCTGTCCCAGCTCACTTTCACTGACATACGCCCGCACCCATACCGGATTGGTCAGTGTCAGGGTGAACACGGTACTGCCTGCCGGTAAAATCGTGCCGGGTTCGATGGCACGGGTCAGAATAGTGCCTTCTGCCGGTGCGGTCAGCCGGGTGTCCGCCAGGTCAAGCTGCGCCTGCTCCACGGCGGCTTCGGCCTGTTTCAGCTGCCCGCGCGCTTCGGCAATCTCTTCTTTGCGGTAACCGTTTTCCAGCTGGTTCAGTTTGTCCTGTGAGGCTTTCAGTGCCGCATCGGCCTGATTACGCTGATTGCGGGCATTTTCCAGGTCATTGGCAGAGATAGCACGGCTTTTCATCAGTCCGGCCTGGCGCTGATAAAACTGACGGGCAAATTCCGTCGCTGCCGTATTACGGGCAACATCGGCTTTTGCCTGCGCGATTTCTTCCGGCCGGTAGCCGGTTTCCATCATCAGTAATGCGGCCTGCGCGCTGTCCCGCACCCCTTCCGCTTTCAGCAGGGCGTGACGGTACGGCGTATCATCCAGCATACCGAGCAGCTCACCGGGCTGAACCGCCGCCCCTTCATCCGCATTCAGGGATTGCAGTTTACCGCCGACACGAAAACCAAGATTGACCGTCCGGATATCCACATTACCGTACAGCAGAGCAGGCCCCGACGGGCGCGACTCCCACCAGTACCAGCTGCCGGCACCGGCCAGCAGGAGCAGAATAATGATAAGTATCCCGGTTTTTTTCATTGGCTTCATGAATAGATTCCTGGTGAGTTATCAGAGACAGTGGTGTATCAGTTCCGGTAATGCTGCTGTAATCCGCTGAGCAGCAGCCGGATATGTTCCCGCAGCACCTCGTTGATCATGTCATACTCTTTCGGCCCGATATTATCCCAGCCGGTCTGGCGCAGCAGATTTTCCCGTGCCAGACGGAAAGACAATATTTCGCCCATCAGGGCGTGTGTGTGGATAAGGGTATTGATATGTCCGTCCGGCAGCCCGGTATAACGGGCAACTAATCTGGCCTGGCGGGTAAAAATCGCGGACAGCGCCTGTTCATGGATAAGCGTGTAAGCTTTGGTCGGAATTAACTGTTCGCGTGACATAATCCGGCTGATATTGATGTTACTTTTCTTCAGTACCAGTTCATTATAGGCGAGAAAACTCAGCTCAATCAGTTGCAGACAGCGGTTTTCATCCTGTTCGTCAGTCCCGTTTTTCAGAAACAGATCAATTTCTTCAATGACAGGACGGAATTCATCACGGATAATGTCGGCAATATGCTGTGCAACGGCCAGATACAACCCGTCTTTTGAGCCGAAATAATAAGCAATAGCTGCGATATTTTGATCCGCACGTTGTGCAATCTGGCGAGTAGTGGCACTATTTGGGCCGTTCAGTCCGAAAATCTCAATAGCGGCTTCCAGTAAAGCGAGTTTGGCTTGTTCGCCTCGCGGCGTATTAGTCGTATTGACTGACATGGCGTATATCCTTATAGGTGTGTCGGCATAAACGAGAGATCAATCATATGATTAACTGTATGCTCATCAGTATCTGTTGTAAATGAGCAGTAAGCAACGGATTGATCACAGACGTATTTTATCGATATTTCTTCCGGAGTGACGGATTAATTTTCGACATTCAATTATCAGCAGGCCCCGCAGACAACAGACCGGGGCGGAGTCTTAACAATTCATGAGTTTTTCATCATTACCATTATGCCCGGAAATTCAGAAGGCCGTCGCAGAGATGGGCTACGAACAACCAACCCCGATTCAGATGCAGGCCATTCCGCAGGTTCTTGCCGGACATGACTTATTAGCCAGCGCACAAACCGGTACGGGAAAAACCGCCGGTTTTACCTTACCTATCCTGCAATATTTACAGGATAATCCGCGCAAAGGCGGCGGACGCCCGGTACGCGCGCTGATCCTGTCCCCGACCCGCGAACTGGCTGCTCAGATCGGCGAAAACGTCCGCGAGTACAGCCGCCATCTGCGCACCCGTTCGCTGGTCGTCTTCGGCGGGGTGAGTATCAACCCGCAGATGATGAAACTGCGCGGCGGCGTGGACATCCTGATTGCCACCCCGGGCCGTCTGCTGGATCTGGAACATCAGAATGCCGTGGATTTATCCAAAGTCGAAATTCTGGTGCTGGATGAAGCCGACCGCATGCTGGATATGGGCTTTATCCATGATATCCGCCGTGTTATTAAAAAATTACCGGTGAAACGTCAGAATTTACTGTTTTCCGCGACATTCTCCAACGGGATCAAATCACTGGCGAATACTATTCTCAATAATCCGGTGACGGTGGAAGTCTCCCCGCGCAACAGTGCCTCACAGCAGGTCACGCAGTTTGTTCACCTGGTGGATAAAAAACGCAAAGCAGAACTGCTGGCACACCTGATTGGTCGTGATAACTGGGAGCAGGTACTGATTTTTACCCGCACCAAACACGGTGCCAACCGTCTGGCGGAATTCCTTAACGGCAGCGGCATCAAAGCTGCCGCTATCCACGGTAACAAATCCCAGGGCGCACGTACCCGCGCACTGGCGGATTTCAAAAGCGGCGCTATCCGCGCACTGGTCGCGACGGATATCGCGGCGCGCGGTCTGGATATCGAGCAGCTGCCGTATGTGGTGAACTATGAACTGCCGAATGTGGCGGAAGATTATGTCCACCGTATCGGTCGTACTGGGCGTGCGGAGGCTACCGGCCTGGCATTATCACTGGTATGTGTCGATGAGCATGATTTATTACGCGACATTGAAAAACTGCTGAAAAAGCAAATCGAGCGGATGGCTGAACCGGGTTACGATCCGGATCCGTCCATCAAAGCCGAGCCTATCCAGAAAGCGAAGCAGGGTCGCGGCGGCAACGGCCGTTCCGGCGGCGGGCGTCAGGGCGGACAAGGGCGCAGCGCCGAAGGCCGCGGTAACAGCGGTGGCGGCGACAAACGCCCGTCACGTCCGCGTCAGCACAAACCGCGTTCCGGCAACAGCGACTCCGGCAGCCCGTGGGGTAACCGGGGTAAATAACGGAACCGGCTCATGCGTGTTCTTTTAGCACCGATGCAGGGGGTCCTTGACCCCCTCGTCCGTCATCTGCTGACGGCGGTGAATGACTATGATATCTGTATCACCGAATTTGTCCGTGTGGTGGATATGCTGCTGCCGGAGAAACTGTTTTTCCGTCTCTGTCCGGAGCTGGAAAACGGCGGCCTGACCGAATCCGGCACGCCGGTGCGGATCCAGCTGCTGGGACAGTTCCCGCAATGGCTGGCGGAAAATGCCGCGAGGGCGGCGGAACTCGGTTCGCACGGGGTGGATCTCAACTGCGGCTGCCCGTCCAAAACAGTGAACGGCAGCGGCGGCGGGGCGACGCTTCTTAAAGACCCGGAACTGATTTATCAGGGTACCAAAGCCATCCGTGAGGCGATACCGGCGCACCTGCCGGTATCGGTGAAAGTGCGGCTCGGCTGGAGCAGTAATGCACATCAGTTTGAAATTGCCGATGCGGTGGCACAGGGCGGGGCAACCGAGATCACGGTACACGGGCGTACCAAAGAAGCAGGCTATCGCGCGGATCTGATTGACTGGCCTGCGATCGCGGCTATCCGTCAGCGGCTCGCCATTCCGGTGATTGCCAACGGCGAAGTCCGGGACTGGCAGAGTGCGCAGCAATGTCTGACTGTGACCGGCTGTGATGCGGTGATGCTCGGGCGCGGGGCACTCAATGTGCCGAACCTGAGCCGGGTGGTCAAACACAATGCGCCCTTTATGCCGTGGCCGGACGTGGTGGCATTACTGCACCGCTACACACAGCTGGAAAAGCAGGGAGATACCGGGCTCTACCATGTGGCACGTATCAAACAGTGGTTCAGCTATCTGCATAAAGCCTATCCGCAGGAAGCGGATGAACTTTTTGCCGTGATCCGTCCGCTGAAAGAGTCTGCCGCCATTGCACAGGCTATTGCCCGGGCTCAGAGCGTATAAAATTTGCTTTTTTTACCATATCGCACTTTAATTGACAGGTGAGCCGGATTTTTTCTTAACCCGTTAATACAGCAGGAGGTGCTGATGAATTTTCTGTCCTGGATTATTTTTGGCCTGATCGCCGGTGTGCTGGCGAAATGGATCATGCCCGGAACCTATAATATCGGCATTATCATGACGATTGTGCTGGGTGTTGTCGGTGCTGTTGTCGGGGGATATATCAGTGTTTTCTTCGGCAAGGGGCGTGTCGACGGGTTTAATTTCGGCAGCTTTGTGGTCGCTGTGATCGGTGCGATGGTGGTGCTGTTTCTCGCCGGGAAGTTTGCGGGCTGACAGCCGCATAACAGATTTAAAAAATGCCGGAGCAGCTGACGCGCTCCGGCATTTTTTTATGGTTCAATCGGCAGGGTGTCTGAACCGCCCCATTCCGCCCAGGAACCGTCATACAGACGGACATTCTGATGGCCGGTGAGCGTCAGTGCCAGCAGCAGTATGGCGGCTGTCATACCGGAGCCGCAGGACACCACAAGGTATTTACTTAAATCCACGCCTGCATCACGGAATATCTGCTGAATCTGCGTCGGGGATTTGAAGATCCCGTTTTCCACCAGGGTATTCCACGGCACATTGTAACTGCCGGGAATATGACCGGAACGTACGCCGGGACGCGGATCCGGTGCCAGTGCCTGAAAACGGTCGGCAGAACGGGCATCAACAATCTGAATTTCCGGGTCTGTAATCGCCAGCAGCACATCATCTTTATTTACCGCATTATGACGCTGAAACTCCGGCACAAAGGTTTTCGCCTGCGGCAGCGGGATATCGCCGCTTTCGGTGGTATAACCGGCACCGGCCCACGCATTCAGTCCGCCCTGTAAAATACGCAGATTTTTCACACCGAAGGTTTTCAGTGTCCACCAGGCACGCGGGGCGGAGAACAGGTTACCCTGATCATAAATAATCACCATGGTGTTATTATCGATCCCGGATTCACCGGCAGCCTGTGCGAACACCTCCGGTGACGGCAGCATATGCGGCAGCGGCGAGGAGAGATCAGCGACTTTGTCCAGATCAAAATAGTGTGCGCCCGGAATATGGCGCTCAAGCCATAACTGATGGCAATCGGCGGGCTGACCGGGCGGCGCTTTGCTGACATCGAGCACAACAAGATTGTCGTCATTCAGGTGCGTGTGCAGCCAGTCTGCGGTCACAAAATAGTCTCGGTACATCGCAATTAACCTCGTTAGCAGGACGCAGAGCGCTACCGGGTTTCACCGGTGGTCGTTTCCTGCGCCGTGGATGGAGTCTCAGGGGCAACCGAACGATTATACATATTCATTCCGGCAAGAAAAACGCCGCCGAGGGAGCCGAAGGCAAAAATAAAAATGAAAATAATCAATAATTTCTTCATAGATGTATTCTGGTCTTATCTGATGGAGCCCGTCTGCCGGACAAATCCGGGGGCCATGTTGATTAATTGTAACAAACTATTGAAGCAACTGTATGCAGAAAATGAGCGCTAACGGCCCGGATATGCTGATTTTTTTTCTGTAGTGTGAAACAATAGCCCCCTGTTTATTTATCCATAGGTTTTTCAGATGCCCCTGTCCGCCACCGTCAAACAACAAATCAGCGCCTGGTACAAAGCCCTGCCGGCGCAGATTGACGGCTTTGTTCCGCGTGCCCCGCAGCGGGAAATGATTGCGGAAGTAGCCCGGACGATGGCGGGTGATGAAGGGCGGCATCTGGTGATTGAAGCCCCGACCGGGGTGGGAAAAACCCTCTCTTATCTGATCCCGGGCATTGCAGTGGCCCGGGAACAGCAAAAGCTGCTGGTGATCAGCACCGCCAATGTCGCGTTGCAGGATCAGATTTACAGCAAAGATCTGCCGCTGCTGGCAAAAATTATCCCTGATCTGCGTTTTACCGGTGCATTCGGGCGCGGGCGCTATGTCTGTCCGCGCAATATGGCGGTGATCGGTGCAGCGGAAGGGGAACAAATTGACCTGATGCTGCTGCTCGAAGATAAAGCGGATGTGGCAACGGCCTCTGAACGTGATACCGTGCGCCAGCTGCAGAATGATTTTACTTCTTTCGGCTGGGACGGCCTGCGCGATCACCACAAAACCTCCATTCCGGACAGTCTGTGGCGCAAAATCAGCACCGACAAACTCAGCTGCCTCGGGCGCAATTGCCAGTATTACTCGCGCTGCCCGTTTTTCCTGGCGCGGCGTGAAATTGAAAGTGTGGATGTGGTGGTCGCCAACCATGCGCTGGTGATGGCGGCAATGGAAAATGAATCGGTTCTGCCGGAAAGCAAAAAACTGCTGCTGGTGCTGGATGAAGGTCACCATATCGCTGATGTGGCCCGTGATTCTCTGGAAGTGGAAGGCGATATCACGCTGGTGTCACTTCAGGCACAGCTGGATAACCTTTCCCGCTTTGTCACGCAGTATCTGCAACAGTTCCGCCCGGTAAAACCACCAAAACTGGCGGACAGTGCCCGTCTGCAGAAACATCTGGATGCGATGTCAGATGTGTACCGCGATGTTGCGATGTACACACAGGCGCTGCTGCCGGAGCAGGCGGCGGATCCGCATTATCTGTTTCCGCTCGGGGAACTGCCGGAGCTGCTGACGGCGGCGGCTCAGCAGCTGTCAAAACAGACGGATGCCCTGCACAGCATGGTGGAGGGGATACTCAGTGATCTGAACGAACAGACGGCAAAACAGGATATTGTCCGTCTGCACAAGGCTATCCTCACAGCCGGAAAATTCCTCGGCGCACTGGAAAACAGCGCCAAACTGTGGCGTCTGGCGGCGCTGTCGGAAATTTCACACGCGCCGGTCTCGAAATGGCTCAGCCGCCGCTACGAAAAAAATCAGTCTCACCTCTGGTTCCACTGTGCGGGCATCCGTGTCAGTGAACAACTGGGTCACCTGTTATGGCGCAATGTGCCGAATATTGTGGTGACCTCGGCAACCCTGCGTTCACTCAACAGTTTCAGCCGGTTGCAGGAAATGACCGGGCTGAGTGAAAAGGCCGATGACCGCTTTGTGGCACTCGATTCCCCGTTTGATCACTGCCGTCAGGGGCGGCTGGTGATCCCGAAAATGCATTATGAGCCGACACCGGCAGATGAAGCCGCACATATCGGAGAAATGGCACGTTATTTCCGTTCACAGCTGGCGTCCGGTGAACACCGCGGTATGCTGGTATTGTTTAACAGCCAGCGGGCAATGGATCTGTTTCTCACTCATGTGACGGATTTGCGTCTGCAACTGCTGGTGCAGGGGGATCAGCCCCGTTACCGGCTGGTGGAAACGCATTGTCAGCGGATCCGGGACGGGCAGAACAGTGTGCTGATCGGCCTGCATTCTTTTGCCGAGGGGCTTGATCTGAAAGGGGATTACCTGACTCAGGTGCATATCCATAAAATCGCGTTTCCGCCGGTCACCAACCCGGTGATTATCACGGAAAACGACTGGCTGAAATCCCTGAACCGCTATCCGTTTGAAATACAGAGCCTGCCGGGCGCGTCATTTACGCTGATCCAGCAGGTCGGGCGGCTGATCCGCAGCCATCAGTGTCACGGGGATGTCGTGATTTATGACCAGCGCCTGCTGACCAAACGGTACGGCAGCAGGTTGCTTAATGCATTACCGGTCTTTCCGATTGTGCGTCCGGATATTGAACCGGAAAAATAATATAAACGGATAACGGTTATTCTGCCGTGGCGGTAAAGGTCACATTACCGCCGTAATCATTGATATTACTGACAGTCAGATGGTCACCGCGTGCAACGGCTCTTTTTACCGAAATTTCCGAACGGCTTTTCGGTGTCAGCATAAAGGATTTATGCAGTATTTGTTTTTTATCCGACAGCGTTATTTCAGTAATGGTAATGTGGTACGGCGAATTATTATTGACCCGTATTGAATGACTGCCGGACTGAAATGTAACCTGCTGTGTGGCGGCATTTCTGTCACTTAATCCGGCAGGGCGGTAAAAGACTTTAAACCGTGAACGGACGGCAAGTTGTATGGAATCTTTTGCCTCTGGTGAAGCCGTTTTACTGACCGGCGGAATATCCAGAACATTCAGCCACCACAGACTTTCTCTGTCAGACGGCATACTGCTTTTATCTGTCAGCCGAATACGTAAATTTTGTATCGCTCCCGGATTAATACGTGAAACCGGCGGAGTCAGTTCAAATGGCGTGACCGGCAGGTTCGCGGGAAGAGCGTCGGAATCTCCCGGGTCAAGCCAGTACTGAACAAATGCCGCAGTGGCGGATTCATTATTTATCCGTGCCGTAATGTCGTGAGCACCTTCCGGATAAATATACCGTGTACTGTTCGCACTGATACCGTCAGCAAAAGAAAAGGCACTGATAAAATACACAATTAATAACAGATATGATTTCATTCTATTTCCCCGTTGCACACGAAGGAATACACGGACAGGTATTATTACTGAGATAATCGCCTGCCATGATTACGTATTAACGTATTCCCTTTATTTCATTTGATTTTATGCGTTTTTTTTATTTTTGAAATACGTATGTTTTCCCGGTTTTTTTATTATTAAATACCGTTAGTACCGAAAAGTAATAAGCAAAAAAATACCGCCCGGAGGCGGTATAAAGGGTAGGATTGACTCACTAAGTCTTACTGTTTTTATTGTCTGCGACACATACTCACACACGAGATGTTAATTTCAGACCGCAACCTGCCGGTTACGGTGCTGTATTTCTGATATTTATTCGATATTGGCTTCAATAAACCACAGGTACTGGTCGAGGTCGCGGGAGGCGGCAGTAAACATATCTGCGGTATTTTCATCCTCAACGCGGCTGACGGCACGGCGGATATCGTTGGCGACGATAGCATAACGGTCGGCCAGTGTTTTCAGGTGATCCTGCACAGTGTGGATATCAGTCGGATAAGCCGGTAAAGCCGAGGCTTTACTGATCGCCTGCGAGGTACCGAGTGCCACACCGCCGAGCTGAACAGCGCGTTCGGCAAAAGTATCCAGGTGGCTGTTAAGGCTGTCGCGGAAGCCGTCCAGCATTTCATGTACAGCAATGAAATTGCGTCCGCGCAGATTCCAGTGTGCCTGTTTGGTCATCAGTGACAGGTCGATAAACTGCAGAACCTGATGATTCAGTTCATCAATGGTTTCCTGCTTAATATCATCAGTGACATCGTTACGGGTGTACACTAAGTGAGAAGCGGTGGTTTTCACTAATTTTGCGGTGCTCATTATTGTTCCCCTTATTTATTCCGTTAAACATTATTCAGTTAAACATTTCTGTTTCGATGGGGTTACTATAGGGTAGCGCAGATAATAGTTAAATTCGATTAAAACTATAGAATCGATAGGCAAACCGGCACGAGGCCGGCTTCAGTATGGCGGGTGATTACTCAACAGCTTTGATTTTTGACTTCGGTTTGATAGTCAGTGCCGCGCCCATGGAGGCGATGACAATGCAGCTCAGCGCCAGCCATTGAGCGAATGACAGATGCTCATGCAGGAAAATAATCCCGACCATTGCCCCAATCACCGGCTCAAGGCTCATCAGGATGCCGAATGTCCGTGTCGGCAGACGGGTCAGTGCCACCATTTCCAGTGAATACGGAAAGGCCGTTGATAAGATTGCCACCGCCACCCCGACCGGCAGTACCGCCCAGCTGAACATCACACTGAGATCACTGTGATATGCCCCGACAGGGAAAAAAATCAGCGCGGCGATAAGCGAGCCGACCGAAACGGTGGCTGCGCCGTAAAACCGCCCGGCCCGCTGGCCGAAGATAATATAGAGTGCCCAGCCCGCACCGGCTCCCAGGGCATACAGCATTCCGATCGGGTCCAGTTGCTCAAGATCCCCGATTTGCTCACCGAGCGGCAGCAAAAAGGCCAGACCGGCGATCACCAGAATAATCCAGAGATAATCCGTTATTTTCCGTGCCCCGAACATGGCAACCGCCAGCGGCCCGGTAAATTCAAGAGCGACCGCAATCCCGAGCGGAATGGTGGACAGCGCCAGATAGAACAGATAGTTCATTACCCCGAGCGAGAGGCCGTACCCCAGCATCGGCAGCAGTGATTCCCGGGTAAAACGCAGCCGCCAGGGTTTAAAAATCACCAGCAGAATCGCCGTCCCCAGCAGTAAACGCAGGGCGGTCACCCCCGGGGCACCGATAACCGGAAACAGGGTTTTCGCCAGTGAGGCGCCGCTCTGAATAGAGATCATCGACAGCAGCAATAAGCCGATCGGTAACCACGGAGAACCATTTTGCTGGCGGGGAGACGCAGACATGAAAAACCTCGGGAGCAATAAAAATGCGGTGAGACAATTAGTTATATTGAATTGCATGCAAAAGGCAGCACTCGTCATGCAATCTTAGCGGGGCGGCTGACGGATAGCAATTACTGATTTAAGAGGATATTAATCCGCGGACAGCGATTGCCGGGTAACATAACAAAATCTGACGAGTGCTATCTTCAGACCGCTTGCGTATACTGACTGCCGGTTTTTCATTTCATCACGATAAGGACAGGGCAGATATGCGGGATATTAAACGAATTGCGGTCTATTGCGGATCAGCAGCGGGTGCATCAGAGATTTACCGCCTTGAGGCCGTGAAATTTGCCCGGATTCTGGTTGAGCAGGGAATTACCCTGGTTTACGGCGGTGCCAGTGTGGGGATCATGGGGACGGTGGCGGATACCGTACTCCGCGAAGGCGGGAAGGCCATCGGCGTGATCCCGGCATTGCTGGAAGGGCGGGAGATTGCCCATAAAAACCTGACGGAGCTTCACCGCGTCAGCACCATGCACGAACGCAAAAGCAAAATGATTGAACTGGCGGACGGCTTTGTCGCCCTGCCGGGTGGCTTCGGTACCCTGGAAGAGTTTGCCGAGGTCTTTACCTGGAGCCAGATCGGGCTGCATCAGAAGCCGGTCGGGCTGATGAATATCAATAATTATTATGACCCGCTGCTGTCGCTGATCAGCAAAATGACCGATGAACAGTTTATGCAGGAAAAATACCGTCATATGGCCATCGTCGAAACGGACGGTAACGCACTTATCCGCCGCTTCCGCGACTATGAGGCACCGGCGGTCAAAACTTACGATTAACCGGAGAACAGTATGATAATCCGTCCTGCAACACTGAATGACACTGACCGTATTGCTGAACTTTATCAGCAGCTATTTTTGCTGATGGCGGAATATCAGCCGGATCGCTGGCGTCCGGCAGAGCAGGATCGCGGATTTATCGAAAACGCCATGACAGATGAAAAATTCTGTCTGCGGGTGGCGGAAACGGAAGGGCATATCGCCGGGTTCGCCTTTGCGCAGACGCAGGATACCTCACCTTATACCTGTGTGGTGCCGCGCCGTTTCGGTTATATCTTTGATATTGTGGTTGATCCGGCGATACGCGGGCAGGGCACGGGGAAAAAATTACTGGATGCCGTTAAAGATTGGTCAAAGGCACAGGGCCATACGCATCTGGAGTTGTCCGTATTGCCGGAAAATACCGGTGCCATGCGTTTATATGAACGCGAAGGTTATCAGCCGGTGCTCCACACCCTGGCGATTAAGCACTGAGATAAAAAAACCTCATCGCAGGATGAGGTTTTGGTTTGTCAGGCTGCGGATTACCGTCAGTTGGTCAGATGAACGGTTTTACCGCCGACAATGGTGCGCAGTACTTTCACATTGGCGATATCATCCGCAGGGATCTGAAACACATTGCGATCCAGCACAATCATGTCCGCCAGTTTGCCTGGTTCCAGGGAGCCGAGAATATCTTCCCGGTGCTGGGCATACGCCGAATCAATCGTGGCGGCACGCAGCACTTCCGTGACAGTCAGGTCACGGTCAGTGTCCAGACGCGGTGCAGGCTGACCGTTAACCGGATGACCACGGCGGGTGGCGGCCACTTTCAGATCATACCATTCATCAAAATCATCAATCGGCCAGTCACTGCCGAACGCAACGACCGCACCGGCATCAATAAACTTACCGATAGGCTCCAGTTGCTGAAAACGGGTTTCGCCGATCATATTGCGGGTGAATTCTGCCAGTTCCGCAGTCGGTGCCGCCCACTGAAAAGAGAGACAGGCGATGGTGCCGAGTCTGGCGAAACGCGCGTAATCTTTGGCATTCACCAGCTCATTGTGAGCCAGTCCCGGACGGATATCTTTGCCCGGATGCGCAGCCCGCATTTTTTCGATGCCGTTGAGTACCATATCAATCGCACCTTCACCAACAGTGTGCAGATGCGGATCGTACCCGGCTGCGGCAATGCGTTCGAGCAGGGCATCGATCACCTCTGAGGTGAAATAGAGATCACCGTAATTTTCTGTCTCACGCCAGTCCGGCTGTGCCGGGGTGCCGTGATTGATGCGGTATGGTTTCAGCAGGGAAGCGGTCATGGTCGGGAACTGAAGCACACCATCGACAAACATTTTGATGTTTTTTACCGCAATGCCCGGCTCCGGGCCCCAGTCCGGCTGATGATAACGCTCTGCAAAGGCAACCGCGTTTTTTACGGCCTGCGGCACGGATGCCACATCCGGCGCATCATCCGGCGTGATTTCACGGGCAGCCTGCACACGCAGTGTCAGTTCACCCTGTTCCTGTAATGCACGGAACGCATCCAGCTGTAATTCCGCCACACGGGCATCCATGACCATGGTGACGCCCTGTTCATTGAGGACTTTCTGTACCAGACGGGCAACATCTACCGCACGGTCGGCCTGAATGGACGGAATACTGTCCGCCGCACGCATGGCCGGGGCATCCTCAAGGATACCGTTCAGTTCACCATTGGCGTGTTTGCCGATTTTACCGTCACTCGGTGCCGGGGTCTCTTTGGTGATCCCGAACAGTTCCAGCGCGCGGCTGTTGGCAAGCAGTGTATGGCAGTCATTGGAGAACAGCACGACAGGGCGGCGGGTATTGAGTTTGTCCATATCTTCACGGTACATATCAATACCGGCCGGTAACATGCCCTGACGCAGCCAGGCGGTCACTTTCAGCCAGTCGTTTTCGCCGGTGCGCGGATCATTATCCAGATGCGCCTGCACACGGGCGAGGATCTCATCAATGGTCAGGGATTCATAATTCAGATGGCAGCCGAACAGCTGAATACCGCCCCAGAACGGGTGCATATGACCATCAATAATCCCCGGCATCATCATTTTGCCATCGAGATCGATAAACTGCGTATGCTCACCACGGAATGCTGCCATGTCATCATTATCACCACAGGCAAGAATACGACCATCAGCAATGGCGATGGCCCCGGCGACGCGGTTTTCCGCATCCGCAGTATAGATATAACCGTTGTGATAAATAATATCAGCGGCAGTCATTTTCATTATGCTCTCCAATCCTCATCAACAGAGTTAATTGATAATTAAGTGAGTTTCTTCTTCCGTGATTGACGGCGGACGGCGGGTAAAGAAGCGGGTGATCACACCGAGGTATACCACACCGATCCCCAGCCAGATTAGGCCGACAGTCAGTGCCTGAGCATCCAGGCTGGTCCACAGCCACAGGGTCAGCAGCACCCCGATCGCCGGCACCACCAGACAGCGCAGGATCACGGCAGCCGTCAGCGGTTCTTTCCGGTCAATAATAAAGTGTTTGATAACACACAGATTTACAAAGGTAAACGCAATCAGTGCGCCGAAGCTTATCATGGACGCCACCAGGCTCAGGGAGAGCACCAGTGCCATCAGTGAGGCGAGGGCAACAAACAGGATCGACAGTACCGGCGTGTTGAACCGGGCATGCAGACGGGCAAACACCGTGCGCGGCAGCACTCCTTCACGGCCCATGGCATAGAAAATCCGCACAATACTGGCCTGGGATGTCATTGCGGAGGCAAACACGCCGATCACATAGGCGGTAATAAAGGAGGACGCCATCAGTGCGCCGCCGACTTTTTCCATCACCTGAATACTGGCGATGTCGGTGTTCGGCAGGAAATCACGCCACGCCGGATAGCTCAGATGTGCGGCGTAAGAGATAATGATAAACAACGTACCGGCAATAAACACGGTATAGAGGATCGCTTTCGGCAGCGCCCGTTTGGCGTCTTTGGTCTCTTCCGCCATGGTGGAGATGGCATCAAACCCGAGGAATGCGAGACACAGAACCGCCGCACCGGCAAACAGCCCGGACACCTGATCGGACATCACCGTCAGCGGGGCGAGCAGCGCCTCTTTATCCAGCGTGAATGCGGAACTGAAGCTGAGATACAGGAACAGCGCGATAAATATCAGCTGCATCACAATGATCAGCATATTCATCGAGGTGACCAGCTTGATCCCGAGAATATTCAGCACAGAGACAATCACAATGGTGGAGACGATAATCAGCTCCATCGGCACCGACGGCAGGGCTTCATGCACAAAAATACCGATGGCGATATAGTTGATAATCGGCAGAAACAGATAATCCAGCAATTGCGCCCAGCCGACCAGAAACCCGGTATTCCCGCCGAAGACTTTCTGGACATAGGAATACGCAGAGCCTGCCAGCGGCAGTGTGCTGGTCATTTTACAATAGCTGAGTGCGGTAAACAGGACGGCTGTCAGAGTAATAATATAAGCAACCGGTAAATGACCTTCACTGAGGACGGTAACCTGTCCGTAAGTCGTGAAGATACCAAGGGGCACCATATAGGCGAGCCCGAAGAAAACCAACGCGGGGGTATTTAAGACGCGTTTCATCTGCACAGTATTCTGTTGCATTTTTACAGCCCTTCCCAATAGCCTGAAACATGCCGCGGACATGGCGTCCCAGCACAGCACTTATTTTCCGGCCGTCAGCGGATGACGGTCAGTCTGCATTTATTTTCAATAAACCTCGCACCTTGCGTCTGCATCGTGCGCACTTTACTGAAACGTCAGTGATAAACGGGCCATCACCACACGCTGGGGTAAATGCAGGCGGCGTACAATATATGAGTTATCTGTATTTGGCAATAAAAGTTGAACAGGATAATGACAAGGATAAACCCTCCTTACCGGTCGTGCTTTTCCGGCCTGTTATCAGTGATACCGAAAACATCGGTATCGGGTATATTTTTCAATAAATTCAATGCAATATCTGTTTCATTTAATAAATTAATGTTATTGGCAATACATTACGTGACATAACGTAATAAACGGCGGGTAACCGATAAATAAAGATAAAGTAATCACACGTTGTGTTCCTGTCATGATAACGGGTGTGGCCTCTCTGTCTGACAATAACGGGTACAGCAATCAGGAACGATTTCTCTGCATGTTTGTCCTGTTCGTTTGGTCAAAATGCGTTTTTACCGGGATATTAACGATGCGTTAATTCTCTTAAAGTGTGAACGAAATCGTTTGCTTTTGTTTTTGGCGGCTATAGAATTCGTCAGATTTTTTTGGCCTGAGAAAAGCAACAGGAGGTAATTGTGTCCGGGGATAAAAATTACAGTCATGGGCCTGTGCCCATATCCGCGCGGAAAGGCGGGCTGGCATTAACCTTTGTAATGCTGGGTTTGACCTTCTTTTCCGCCAGTATGTGGACCGGAGGTGCTCTCGGTACCGGTCTCAGTTTTAATGATTTCTTCCTCGCAGTTCTTATCGGTAATCTTCTTCTTGGTGTCTACACCGCTTTTCTTGGTTTCATTGGTTCCAAAACCGGCTTAACAACCCATCTTCTCGCGCGTTACTCCTTCGGTATTAAAGGCTCCTGGCTCCCTTCATTCTTACTCGGCGGCACACAGGTCGGCTGGTTCGGTGTCGGCGTGGCCATGTTTGCCATTCCGGTCGGCAAAGCAACGGGCTGGGATATCAACTGGCTGATCGGCATCTCCGGGGTGCTGATGACTATTACCGTTTTCTTCGGCATCTCTGCGCTGACCGTACTGTCGGTGATTGCAGTGCCGGCGATTGCTATTCTCGGCAGTTACTCGGTTTACCTCGCGGTAACCGGGATGGGCGGCATGAGCGCACTGCGTGATGTGATCCCGGCACAGCCGATTGATTTTAATCTGGCGCTTGCCATGGTGGTCGGTTCGTTTGTCAGTGCCGGTACGCTGACAGCGGATTTTGTCCGCTTCGGCCGTAAACCGAAAATTGCGGTGCTGGTGGCGATTATCGCGTTCTTCCTCGGTAACTCACTGATGTTTATCTTCGGTGCCGCCGGGGCGGCATCTCTCGGTATGGCGGATATCTCTGATGTGATGATTGCTCAGGGGCTGTTATTACCGGCAATTATCGTTCTCGGTCTGAATATCTGGACCACCAATGATAACGCGCTTTATGCCTCCGGCCTGGGGTTTGCCAATATTACCGGGCTTTCCAGCAAAACCTTATCTATCGTCAACGGGCTTATCGGCACACTGTGCGCCCTGTGGCTCTACAATAATTTTGTCGGCTGGCTGACCTTCTTATCCGCTGCTATCCCGCCAATCGGGGGCATTATTATTGCCGATTACCTGATGTACCGTCACCGTTATGAAACCTTTGACCGCAGCAAAATGCGTGATGTGAATGTCAGCGCACTGCTGGCGGTGGCGGCAGGTGTGATTGCCGGGCACTGGCTGCCGGGGATTGTGCCGGTGAATGCAGTTCTCGGCGGGGCATTAAGCTATGCTGTCCTCAATCCGTTACTTAACCGTCGTCGTACAACCAACCCGGAGATGACCCGTGCTTAATCAAACCGTAAAACATATTTTTAATGCCCGTCTGCCGGATCGTGCTGGCCTGTGGCGTATCGATATCGATAATCAGCGAATTACCGCGATTGTGCCGCAGCCGGAGGGTGAAGCACTGCCGGAGAGCCTGGACGCCGAAGGCGGCCTGGTCACCGCGCCGTTTGTCGAGCCGCATATTCACCTCGATACCACCCAGACCGCCGGGGAACCGGCGTGGAACCAGTCCGGTACCTTATTTGAAGGCATTGAACGCTGGGCAGAACGCAAAGCGATGCTGACGCACGACGATGTGAAAACCCGTGCCTGGCAGACCCTGAAATGGCAGATTGCCAACGGTATCCAGCATGTCCGCACCCACGTTGATGTCTCCGATGCCACCCTGACTGCACTGAAAGCGATGCTGGAAGTGAAGCAGGAAGTTGCGCCGTGGGTGGATTTACAGATTGTTGCGTTCCCGCAGGAAGGGATTATGTCCTATCCAAACGGTGAGGCTCTGCTGGAAGAGGCGCTGCGTCTGGGCGCGGATGTGGCGGGGGCTATCCCGCATTTTGAATTTACCCGTGAATACGGGGTGGAATCCCTGCACAAAACCTTTGCGCTGGCACAGAAATATGACCGCCTGATCGACATACACTGTGATGAAATCGATGATGAACAGTCCCGTTTCGTGGAAACGGTTGCCGCGCTGGCACACTGCGAGGGAATGGGGGCACGTGTTACCGCCAGCCACACCACGGCGATGCACTCGTATAACGGGGCTTATACCTCCCGTCTGTTCCGTCTGCTGAAAATGTCCGGTATTAACTTTGTGGCGAACCCGCTGGTGAACATTCACTTACAGGGGCGTTTTGATACGTATCCGAAGCGTCGCGGGATCACCCGTGTCAAAGAGATGCTGGCGGCGGACATTAATGTCTGCTTTGGTCACGATGACGTGTTTGACCCGTGGTATCCGCTGGGCACCGCCAATATGCTTCAGGTGCTGCATATGGGGCTGCATGTCTGTCAGCTGATGGGGTACGGTCAGATTAATGACGGGCTGAAACTGATCACGGAATACAGTGCGCGCACCCTGAATTTACAGGATTACGGTGTGGCTGAAGGCAAACGCGCCAGCCTGCTGATCCTGCCGGCGGAAAACGGGTTTGATGCTGTCCGCCGTCAGGTGCCGGTGCGTTACTCTGTCCGTGACGGTCGTGTGATAGCAGAAACACAGCCTGCCGTCACACAGATCCATCTGGAGAAACCGGAGACTATCCGTTACAGCCGCACACCTCGCACTGAGGATCCGGCTTAAGATTAATGGTGCGGAATTGCATGCGCATTGCATCAAACAGCACTACTTTTCCGCTGCTCACCTGCCCGTAGCCGGTGAGCAGTTTGATGCACTCCATCGCCTCCAGGGTGCCAATGGTGCCGACCAGCGGTGCCATCACACCCGCTTCCACACAGGTCAGACTGTTCTCCCCGAATAACCGGCTCAGACAGCGGTAACAGGGTTCGCCCTCCTGCCAGGTAAAGACAGAAATCTGTCCTTCCATACGAATAGCGGCACCGGACACCAGCGGGATCTTCAGCTGATGACACGCGCGGTTCAGCTGTTCGCGGACGGCGACATTATCGGTGCAGTCCAGCACCACGTGGTGAGACTGAATCAGCGCGGTCAGCTCATCATCATCCAGCTGTTTGGTGACCATTTCGGTATGACAGTGCGGATTAACCGCTTTCAGCGCTATCGCGGCGGATTCTGTTTTTGCCATCCCGATACGGGCATCGGTATGCAGGATCTGACGCTGCAAATTGGAGAGCGACACGGTATCAAAATCCAGCAGGGTGAGATGCCCGACACCCGCCGCTGCCAGATACTGTGCCGCTGCACACCCGAGTCCGCCGAGGCCGGTGATCAGCACACGTCCGGCTTTCAGCGCTTCCTGACCATCGAAATCAAAGCCGCGCAGCACGATCTGACGGTTATAACGCAGTGTTTCTTCATCACTGAGCTCAATATGTCCGGGTTCAGTCGCCATCAGTCGTTCTTCAGTAAATGATTAAAAAATTCGATTTCAACAGTTTCACCGGCGGCAACCGGGCCGCGCTCACGCTCCAGTACAATAAAGCAGTTGGCGAGGCTGAATGAACTGAAAATATGTGAGCCCTGATCGCCGGTGGTTCTGACCACCATCTGACCCTGTTCATTCACACCGGCAATACCGCGCTGAAAATCCAGACGACCGGCGGATTTTTTCAGCGGCGTGGTGGTCACGGCTTTAAAGCGCATCGGCGGCTGCCACTGACTGAAACCGGACAGGCGGGCGATCAGCGGCTGCACCAGCTCATAAAAGGTGACGGTGGTGGAAACCGGGTTGCCCGGCAGACCGCAGAACCAGGCGTTATTCAGCTTACCGAAAGCAAATGGCTTGCCCGGTTTGATCGCCAGTTTCCAGAAATTAATTTTGCCGATCTCATCAAGAATCTGCTTGGTGTAATCCGCTTCGCCGACAGACACGCCGCCGCTGCTGATCACCAGATCCGCCTGTGAATCGGCTTTCTCAAAGGTGGCACGCAGAATGTCCGGATTATCCGGGATCACGCCGAGATCAATCACATCACAGCCGAGCTTTTCCAGCATCAGACGCACCGCAAAGCGGTTGGTATCATAAATCTGTCCGTCACCCAGCGGCTGACCGACAGCCTGTAACTCATCACCGGTGGAGAACACCGCCACTTTCAGTTTGCGTACCACGGACAGTTCCGCCAGACCCAGTGAGGCGATCAGCGGAAGCTGGGCGGCAGCCAGTTTGGTGCCTGCCGGTAAGACTTCGCTGTGTTGTGCGATATCCTCACCAACACGGCGGATATTCTGCCCGGCGGTAATCCGGGCGGTAAAGGTGATCCCCGCATCCGATACTTCCGCTTCTTCCTGCATCACCACAGTATCCACACCCGTTGGTACCGGGGCACCGGTCATAATACGGACACATTGTCCGGCCGGTAATTCACCTTTAAACGGCACACCCGCCAGTGCGCGACCGGCAACCGGCAGCGGGGTTTTTCCGTCCCAATCGGACAGGCGAAACCCGTAACCATCCATTGCGGAATTATCAAATGGCGGTACATTGATAGGCGAAATAACAGGGGAGGCAGTGATCCGCCCGGCGGCATCGGTCAGCGCGATCGTTTCAGTACCGGTGATCGCGGTCGGGGTCGCGAGCAGCTTATCCAGTGCTTCCTGTAAAGAGATTAACGAAGAGGTGTAACTTTCTGTCGGATTAGCCATGATGCTGTTTCACTCCCGGCGCCTGCTGGGCGCAGATAAAACGGATAATAAAGAGAAGGGCATTATGGCAGACTTACAGAACAAGTTGAATGATGTGGCACAAAAGCGTGAGCGACAGATCTGATTCCGGAAGTCATTATTGCATTTTAAAGGCTTCTTTTGGTATAACAAAGTTACAAATTATTAACATATTGCATTTCATATGACGACATCTCACTCCGCCCGTCAGACAACGGCGCTTCATATTGCCGTCAGTGGTTTTCTTGCGCTGGTGGTCGCCATGGGAATAGGGCGCTTTGCTTTTACCCCGCAGGTGCCGCTGATGATTGACGAGCACCAGCTCGACCTGACAACTGCCGGTATTGTAGCTGCCTGGAATTACCTCGGTTATCTTGCCGGGTCCTTTGATGCCATGCGGGCAAAACGCGGTATTGAGCTGCGGCTGTGGGCCGGGTTATGGGGCGCGGTGATTATCACACTGCTGTCAGCGGTGATTTCCGGCGCGGTGCTGCACAGTATCGCACGGTTTTTTATCGGCTGGGCGAGCGGCTGGACACTGGTGTTAGCGGCTGCCTGGACCAATGACGCACTGGCAAAACTCAATCGTCCGGCACTGAGTGTCGCGGTTTACGGCGGCACCGGCACCGGGATTTTGCTGTGCGGACTGGCGGCCATCGGTATTCAGGGCTTATCACTGACCGCCTCACAGGGCTGGTGGATCTACGGCGCGGCAGCGCTGGTATTCAGTTTGTATGTCAGCCGCTATCTGCCGCGTCCGGGGGAGCTGAGCAGCAGCAATCCCCCGCACAGCAAACCGCGGATGACCCCGAAAATCCGCCGTTTATTATGGAGTTATGCACTGGCCGGATTCGGCTATATTCTGCCTGCCACGTTTTTATCGCAAATGGCGGCAGCACGTTTCCCCGGCAGCCTGTTTGCTCAGTTTGTCTGGCCGGTATTCGGGATAGCGGCGGTCGCCGGTATCGTGGCTGCCATTGCCGCGCGGCATTTTTTTACGCCGCAGCGGCGGTTGGCAATCACCCTCTGGGCACAGGCAGCGGGCATTCTGGCGGCGGAAGTCATGCCCGGGATCAGTGGCCTGGCAGTCAGTGCCTTTCTGGTCGGCGGCGGCCTGATGGCTGCGGTACAGCTGGCGTTCCAGTGCGGGCATGAACTGGCACCGGAACACGGTCGTTATATGGCCGGATTGCTGACCACCTGGTATGCGGTCGGGCAGCTTGGCGGCCCGCTGGTATCTTCTGTCTCCGCGTATTTTACCGGTAAGCTGGAACCGGCACTGTGGGTCGCCTGTGCGGCACTGATTATCGCTGGTTTGCTGGTTTTTCGTGATCGCAGTAGTTAATAATTTGAATAATATATTATAAATAAATCAGCAAGAGGATTATTCTCTTCGCTGATTTATTTGCGTGTAATAATAAAATAGAATTCATTATTATTTTTTAGTATTTACGCTTCACGTAAATAATGTTTTTTTAAATGCGTTGCTATGGTAAGAATATATTCCTTTCCATACTAACGAGTATATAATGAAAGAATTAATTGATTATGTTAAAAGAGAATTCCATAAGGTTTTTGAGATTAAATTTATCGCGATGATGAGTAGTTTAATGCTGACGCCGATAATGATATCTCATTCATCTCTGCGGATAGTTTATCCTGATAATTCAATGTGTGATGTATTTCTTGCATTTATTATTTACATCGGTATTTTTTCATTTACCAAAACAATATTAACGCTTCTTTTTAAATAAATAATAGGTGAATTTATGATTAAATTAAATAATTTACAGATAGCTCAAATATCAGGTGGCGGAACGGAGCGTATGCCTGATAAAACACAGGCTAATGATGCCGGTATCGGTATGATAGCAGGAACATTAGGAGCTGTTGTCTTTGGATTGGGCCCGTTGGGGGTTGCCGTTGGTGCAGTTGGTGGTGGTTTAGGATACGCTATGTCATCTGGAAGTAACAGTCCGTACCGACCAGAGCCTCAGATGCCGGAAAACATTGATTTTAATGATATGTACTGCCCTAATCCTGATTACAATTATTATTAATATAAGGTTATTTATATTTTCAATATGAGAGGGGTTTATATTTATGAGGGCAATGTATTATATTGTACTTTATACTTTAATAATTGAGAGGTTAATTATGAAGGAATTAAATCAGGAACAATTAATATCTGTTTCAGGCGCCGGGATTATCGCTGCCGGAACCGTTTTTGCCGGTATTGCATTTGATATCACTGCGGTGATTATGTCTGATATTACCGGTGGCCGCGAAGAGATTGTTTTTGCTGACCACCGGGATGCCTCCCGCACCCGTTACGAGATTATATAACGTTTCCGCTATCCGGTTCTTTTCCGGTCATGGTGTCAGTGATCTTCGTTCCGGCTGATACCCTCATTATTAACAGGGATTTCCGGTGCAAACTTTTCATCACCAAAACCACAAAATGGATTAACAAAACGGCGTATTGCTCTAAAATAGCAGGGCGGCGGGTATTGACCGGCCGACGGGTGCAACACAGCACCGGG
Organism: Morganella sp. GD04133; assembly: GCF_029835375.1. NCBI lineage: Bacteria > Pseudomonadati > Pseudomonadota > Gammaproteobacteria > Enterobacterales > Morganellaceae > Morganella > Morganella sp. GD04133. Next base: position 96,352 of record NZ_JAODZS010000014.1, read on the forward strand.
AGTCACCTGAAAAATAGTCGGAGAAGGTATGTCATCATTAAGCCGGGAAGCAGAACTTGTCCACGCCGCGCTCATCGCACGCGGGCTGGAGACACCATTGCGGGAGCAGACACTGCCGCCGGAAACCCGTAAGGTACAGATTGAAGCGCATATGACAGAAATTATGAAGCTGCTCAATCTCGACCTGAGCGACGACAGTCTGGCAGATACCCCGAAACGTATCGCGAAGATGTATGTGGATGAAATTTTTTCAGGACTGGATTATCACAATTTCCCGAAAATCACCCTGATTGAAAATAAAATGAAAGTGGATGAGATGGTGACGGTCCGTGATATCACGCTGACCAGCACCTGTGAACACCACTTTGTCACTATCGACGGTAAAGCCACCGTGGCCTATATCCCGAAAGACACGGTTATCGGGTTATCGAAGATTAACCGGATTGTGCAGTTCTTTGCTCAGCGCCCGCAAGTGCAGGAGCGACTGACACAACAAATTCTGCTGGCACTGCAAACATTGCTCGGCACCACCAATGTGGCGGTATCCATTGATGCGGTGCATTACTGTGTTAAAGCGCGTGGTATCCGTGATGCGACCAGTACCACTACCACCACCTCTCTGGGCGGGTTATTTAAATCCAGCCAGAATACCCGCCAGGAATTCCTGCGCGCGGCCCGTCATATTTAAAGATGAATATATCTGTCACATCCGCCTCTGCCCGTATTGATGTCCTCGATATGGTGCGGGGGCTGGCTATCCTCGGTATTTTTATCCTGAACATCGGCGGATTTGCGCTGCCGTCTGCGGCCTATCTGAACCCGCTGTACACCCCGGCGGCATCCGCGACAGATATCGCCACCTGGGCGGTACTGAGTGTGCTGGTTCAGGGGAAATTTCTCGGCATGTTTGCACTGCTGTTTGGTGCCACGCTGATGATGCTCAGCCGTTACAGCCAGCCCTGGAATATGGCACGGTTGCTGGTGCTTGGGGTGATCGGGCTGCTGCATACCGCTCTGCTCTGGAGCGGGGATATTCTGCTGATGTACAGCCTGACCGGCGTGGCCGCCTGCTGGATTATCCATAATGTTTCCTCCCGCTGGTGGCTGAAGCTGGTACCGGTGCTGATCCTGACCGGATTATTTTTATTGTTTTTCCTGTTATCGGAAGGCGGTGAGCTGAAACTGCTGTACTGGCAGCCGTCGCAGGAAATGCTGGATTATGAAGTGCTGATCGCCAACACCGGTGGCATTGCCGGTATGCTGGACAGAATCAGCACCATCAGCGGTATGCTGATGATGATGGTGGTTCAGTATGGCTGGCAGTTACTGGCAATGATGCTTCTGGGCGCAACACTGATGAAAAACGGCTGGCTGAAAGGGGCATTTCCGCTGTCTCATTACCGGCGGCTGGCGGCGTGGCTGCTGCTCCCGTCACTGCTGCTGCAGGCGGTTGTCATGTGGTTGGAATACCTGAACGGCTGGAGTGTCTTCTGGATGGGCACTGTCGGTTATCCGCTGGCGGATATTTTGCAGCCGGTGCAGACCACCGGGCTTATCGCGCTGTTTTATGGTTTACGGCCACAGCTGAAGCCGGTTGCCGCCTGTTTACAGCGGGTCGGACGCACAGCGCTGAGCAGTTATCTGCTGCAATCGGTGTGCGGGGTGATACTGTTTGAGTACCTGGGGTATTTTAACCGATTTGATCGTCTGACGCTGCTGGCGTTTGTGCCGCTGATGTGGCTGATCAACATCCTGTTCTCAACCCTGTGGCTGCGTTATTTTTCTCAGGGGCCGGTGGAATGGTTATGGCGGCAGGCCGCCAATAAGCTGGCAGCCCGCTGAAGCCGGATTATTGCGCGGCTGGTACCGGTTGTGTGGTGTCGGCCGGTTTTTCCGGTGTTTCAGGCGGCTCCGGATAAAGCGCATTCAGTTCTTCCGGTGTCACTGCCGGATATGACGGCACATTCTCCGGTAAGGTCTGTGGTGCCGGAATAGATTCCTGCGGGCCGAGGAAACGCGGTTCGCGGTTGAGAATATATAAATCCGCCAGTGCGCCCAGCCGGGCAATCACTTCCCGGGCCCGGACAGTGAACATATTCTTCGGGGAGGAAACCGCGTAACAGCGCGCCTCAATGCCTTTTTCCATTGCGATATACAGCGCCCGTTCACAATGGAAGCGCTGGGTAATAATCGTAAAGCCATTGGTATCAAAGACTTTTCGGGTCCGTACCACCGAATCCAGCGTGCGGAACCCGGCGAAATCGAGCACTATTTTGCTGGCCGGGATCCCGGCATTCACCAGATCCTTACGCATCGTGCTCGGCTCATTGTAGCTGTGCTGCGCGTTGTCGCCGCTCAGCAGCAGGTATTTCACCTTGCCGCTGTTATATGCATTCACGGCACCCTGAATACGATACCGGTAATATTGGTTAATTGTCCCGTTTTTATAGTACTTAGCGGTACCGAGTACCATACCGACTTCACTCGGTGGCAGGTCATTGATATTTTCATAGATATAAGGCGCGGTTTTCCAGCTAATCCAGCGATCTGCCGCAATAGCCGCTGCTGCTGCCAGAATAATACCTGCCAGCATCCACAGAATGATCCGTTTCCATATCCGCGCTTTTCCCATTATTACTGAGGCCTTTATCACTATATCATTACCATAAGGCTAAGATTACTTGAGCGCGGAAAGGCTGGCAAGGGTGAAAAAAAGAATAAAACCCGCACGGTGGCGGGTTTTCAGCGGCAGAACAACGGTTATTCGTCAGAAAGATGTCCGGCGGTAAACACGATATTCCGGATGCCAGAAGTTGCGTTCGATGGCTTCATCGAGTGCGCTGTCAGAGGTCACGGTAGCGACTCCCTGGATCTGGGCTTCTTTGGCAACCTGTTTGGCGATGATACGGGAGACTTTTTTGATGTCCTCGATATCCGGCAGCAGAGAACCTTCGCCGTTGATCACCATCGGTGAACATTCCGCCAGCGCGCGGCTTGCTGCCATCATCATACCGTCAGTCACACGTCTGGCACCGGCGGCCAGCACACCCAGACCAATTCCCGGGAAAATAAAGGAGTTGTTGCACTGGGAGATCGGATAAGTTTTATCCTTATAAATCACCGGATTGAACGGACTGCCGGTCGCCACCAGCGCATGGCCGTCTGTCCAGGCGATAATATCTTCCGGACGGGCTTCCACACGGGAGGTCGGGTTGGACAGCGGCATGACCACAGGGCGCGCACAGTTTTTGTGCATTTCACGGATAATCTCTTCCGTAAACAGCCCCGGCTGACCGGAAACCCCGATAAGTACGGTTGGTTTGGCGTTGCGGACCACATCTTCCAGCGAAATGGCATCATTCTGTACATCCCAGTCTGCAATGATGTCACTTTTGGTGATCAGTTTGCTCTGGAAGTTCAGCAGATTCGGCAGTTTATCGGTCAGCAGACCGAATCTGTCCACCATAAAGATACGGGCACGCGCCTGCTCTTCACTCAGACCTTCGGATTTCATCTGCGCGATAATTTGTTCGGCGATACCGCATCCGGCTGAACCGGCACCCAGGAAGGTAACAGTCTGATCTTTCAGCTGTCCGCCTGCAGCGCGGCTGGCGGCAATCAGGCTGCCGAGGGTCACTGACGCGGTACCCTGGATATCATCATTGAAGCAGCAGAGCTGATCACGATAGCGTTCCAGCAGCGGCATGGCATTTTTCTGGGCGAAATCTTCAAACTGTAACAGCACATCCGGCCAGCGGCGTTTAACGGCATTGATAAATTCATCAACAAATTCATCATACTCTTCACCGGTAATGCGCGGGTGACGCCAGCCCATATAGAGCGGGTCATTCAGACGCTGCTGGTTATTGGTGCCGACATCCAGCACGATAGGCAGGGTATACGCCGGGCTGATACCGCCGCAGGCGGTATACAGCGAAAGTTTACCAATCGGGATCCCCATCCCGCCGATCCCCTGGTCACCCAGACCGAGGATGCGTTCACCATCGGTTACCACGATGACTTTTACATTCTGCTTGGTGGCATTCTGCAGCATGTCATCAATGTAAGCGCGGTTCGGATAAGAGATAAACAGCCCGCGTGCGCGGCGGTAACTGTCGGAGAAATGCTCACAGGCCGCCCCGACAGTCGGGGTGTAAATGATAGGCATCATTTCTTTGAGGTGAGCATTGAGCAGGCGGTAGAACAGCGTTTCATTCGTATCCTGAATGTTACGCAGATAAATATGTTTATCCGTATCGTTTTTAAAATCAGAATACTGACGATAGGCGCGTTCAGTCTGCTCTTCGATAGTCTCCACTGCTTCAGGCAGCAGGCCGTGGAGGTTGAAATGACTGCGCTCTTCTTCAGAGAAGGCGCTTCCCTTGTTCAGCAGCGGGAACTCTAACAGGATAGGGCCCGCATACGGGATATATAATGCACGTTTGCTTTCGTATTCCAGTTCCATGTATGACTACTCTTTGCCAATTGACATTTTAAGACAGGACGCACCGATCCTAAGTTATCTGAAAAATATGTACAGTAATTGTTACGAAATTAGTGATACCGATGTGTGAAAGTGAGAGGCGGGATAGATTTATATTGAGTAATCACGTAAAGGCTGATACCCGGAACCGATGGGTATCAGCCTCAGCAAAGCAGAATTAATAGCTGAACAGCGCGATATCCTGACACCCCAGGGCGCTCAGTGTGGCAGAGGTACTTTCCCACTGTGACAGCATGGCATTACTGCCTTCCACCAGCACGGCGCGGTGGATATCGTGCAGGTCACCACCCGCCATATTCATAAAGATCAGTGCGGCCTGTAACGGCGGCAGTCCCGGGTTAAAGGCGGCATTTTCAATATAAGCACCGCTGTAGATGCGTCCGCGGCTGTCCTGAAGAGCGACACCGCTGTGGGAACGGGAATACGGCGCATGGCTGCGGTTGGCAGCTTCCAGTGCTTTTCCGACCACCGCATTGGTGGCGAGGAAATGATAACCGTGATGCACCTGGTCAAATAACCGGGTTTTAATCCCCAGATCCACCGGCCCGAAAGCATGCGGCAGCAGCGTTTTCAGCGGCATTGCAGCCAGTTCCGGTAACTGAATCAGCAGGTCTGTGCCGCTGTTCAGTTCATTCATAAACTGACGGCAGTGGCCGCACGGTGTGTAATTGACGGTGACTTTGCGTAAACCGTTCTCGCCGCGCAGCCAGGCGTGAGTAATTGCGCTTTGCTCCGCATGCACTGTTTGTTGTAACGGCACATGGCAGAATTCCATATTGGCGCCGAAATAGAGGTTACCACTCAGTCCGTGTGCAATCGCGCCGACATTAAACCGGGACACCGGGGTCACGGCACAGGCTGCGGCCAGCGGCAGCATGGTCAGCGCGAGTGCATCCTCATCAGTACCTGCGGCGTTGCAGAGTACGCTGACCTGTTTGGCGGATAAGTATCCGGGGAATGTATCAGCACAAACAATGTCCGTCAGCAGAGTCTGTAACGGGGAAGGAAGTGTGTTCAGGGCTGCATGAAAGCGGTTTTGCATAAAATGACCTCCATTATCAATGAGATCATTCTAGCGGGTAGTCAGACATAATGAACGTGATTTTTATCACGTTCATTATGAAACGAATGAAACAAATGTTGTATTTGCGAGATGAGACTCAAATTTTTAAGTCAACCGAATAGCGTCAGCAGCACCGGGAAGATAAACGGTGCCATCAGAGACGTAATAATCCCGCAGGTCATTAATGCCAGTGAGCTGTAAGCCCCTTCCACATAATCCTCTTCCGCGCAGCGGGCGGTGCCGAGGGCGTGTGAGGCTGTACCCATTGCCAGGCCGCGTGAGGCTTTGGTGGTGACCCGCAGGCGTCTGAACAGGGTATGACCGAAAATCGCGCCGAGGATCCCGACGAAAATCACACACACAGCGCTGATTGCCGCCACACCGCCGATGGAGTTGGACACCGCGATAGCAATCGGAGTGGTCACCGATTTAGGCAGGATAGAGGCCGCGATTTCAGGTGTTGCGCCCATCATAAAGGCAACAGCAGTGCCGGTAACCATCGCAATCACACTCCCGGCAAAGCAGATGGTGATAATGGATTTCCACTGTGCGCGGATCTGATGCAGCTGTTCATACAGCGGGAATGCCAGCGCCACCACGGCAGGTTGCAGCAGATCGTTGAGGATGCGGCTGCCCTCAAAATAGTGGTTGTATGAGGTTCCGGTGAATACCAGCAACGGAATGATAATCACGATGGATATCAGCAGCGGGTTTAATACCGGCAGCTTAAATTTGATATAGATAGCTCTGGCGAGAAAATAGACGCCGATGGTAAGCGGGAGCGACCACCAGATATGCGTTAACATTTGCGTTTCTCTTGTTGTTCAGTGTGTTCTGCGGCGGCAACGGCATCGGCTTCCTGTTGTTCTGGAACCGGAACATGGCGGCGGTGAATAAATTCAGAACTCAGGGCCACGGTACACATGGCGATAAAGGTACTGACGACACAGGCGACCAGGATTGGCAGCAGCTGGGCGCTGAGGGTATCGTAATAGTTCATCACACCGATACCGATCGGCAGAAATAACATGGTCATGTTTTTCATTAATAAGGTGCAGCCGGGCTGGACCCAGTGCGCCGGAATAATCTGCAGTGCGAGCAGCACAAAAAGCAGCAGCATGCCAACAATGCTGCCCGGGACGGAAAATGGCAGTAACACCGCGATAATATTGCCGGCAAACAGGCACAGATACAGGATCAGAAATGCCCGTAGATAGCGCCAGCCGGTTTCCGCTATCTGTTTTGGTTTCATGATAATGTTCCTTCTTGGATGAACTCATTCATCATACAATTAACTTTTTATTTGTGCCATAGATCACATAAAAAAACCTGCACCGGAGCGCAGGTTTTTTTCAGTTTATTGTACAGAGAAGAACTTACTTCACCTGCTGGCCAGGCTGTGCACCGGAATCCGGGCTGAGCAGGAAAATATCTTTTCCGCCGGGACCTGCGGCCATGACCATACCTTCAGAGATCCCGAACCGCATTTTGCGCGGTGCCAGGTTGGCAACCATCACTGTCAGACGGCCTTCCAGCGCTTTCGGGTCCGGATACGCCTGACGGATACCGGAGAAGACCTGACGGGTTTCGCCGCCGAGATCCAATACCAGTTTCAGCAGTTTGTCAGAGCCGTCAACGAAATCTGCAGACACTATCTGTGCGATACGCATATCCACTTTGGCAAAATCATCAAAGCTGATGGTATCCGCAATCGGGTCATCTGCCAGCGGGCCGCTGACCGGTTTGGCGGACATCGCTTTGATATCCTCTTTGGAAGCTTCAATCATCTCTTCCACTTTCGCCATTTCAATACGGCTGAACAGCGCTTTGAAATCTGCGATCTGATGATCCAGCAGCGGTTTGGCAATACCGTCCAGTGTCAGTTCCTGGTTCAGGAACGCTTCACTGCGGGCCGCCAGTTCCGGCATCACCGGTTTCAGGTAGGTCATCAGCGCGCGGAACAGGTTGATACCCACAGTGCAGATGGCGTGCAGCTCATCATCTTTACCTTCCTGTTTCGCCACCACCCACGGTGCTTTCTCATCAATATAACGGTTGGCAACATCGGCCAGCGCCATGATTTCGCGGATAGCTTTGCCGAATTCACGGCCGGTATACTCTTCGCTGATGGTCTTTTCAGCATCAACAAACTGCTGATATAACTCAGGTTCAGCTAGGGTTGCGCTCAGGCGGCCGTTAAAGCGTTTTTTGATAAACCCGGCGGTACGGGAGGCCAGGTTGACCACTTTGTTAACGATGTCACTGTTAACACGCTGAACGAAGTCTTCCAGGTTGAGGTCGATATCATCAATACGTGAAGAGAGTTTCGCCGCGTAGTAATAACGCAGGCTGTCCGCATTCAGGTGATTCAGATAGGTGCGGGCCTGGATAAAGGTGCCGCGTGATTTGGACATCTTCGCGCCGTTAACGGTCACATAGCCGTGGACAAACAGATTGGTCGGCTTGCGGTAACCGCTGCCTTCCAGCATGGCAGGCCAGAACAGGCTGTGGAAGTACACAATATCTTTACCGATAAAGTGGTACAGATCCGCGTCAGAATCTTTCTTCCAGAACTCGTTAAAATCGAGATTACCGCGTTTATCACACAGGTTTTTAAATGAGCCCATGTAGCCGATAGGCGCATCCAGCCAGACATAGAAGTATTTACCCGGTGCGCCCGGGATTTCAAACCCGAAATACGGCGCATCACGGCTGATATCCCACTGCTGCAGGCCGGAATCAAACCACTCCTGCATTTTGTTGGCAACCTGCTCCTGGAGCGCACCGCTGCGGGTCCATGCCTGTAACATGTCCGCAAAAGCAGGCAGATCAAAGAAATAGTGTTCACTTTCGCGTAGCACCGGTGTGGCACCGGAGACCACGGAGCGCGGGTTAATCAGCTCGGTCGGGCTGTAGGTCGCGCTGCATACTTCGCAGTTGTCGCCGTACTGGTCTTCTGCTTTACATTTCGGGCAGGTGCCTTTCACAAAGCGGTCCGGCAGGAACATGCCTTTTTCCGGATCGTACAACTGGGAAATGGTCCGGGTTTCAATATGGCCGTTCTTTTTCAGCGCCAGATAGATGTTTTCGGATAACACCCGGTTCTCCTCGCTGTGCGTGGAGTGGTAGTTATCAAAGCTGATGGCGAAATCGGCAAAATCTTTCTGATGCTCAACGCTCATGTTGGCGATCATCTCTTCAGGGGAGATCCCCTGCTGCTGTGCCTTGAGCATAATCGGGGTGCCGTGAGCATCGTCGGCGCAGATGAAGTGAACCTCTTTGCCGCGCATTCGCTGAAAACGGACCCAAATATCAGCCTGGATATGTTCCAGCATATGACCGAGATGGATTGAACCGTTTGCATATGGTAACGCACAGGTTACCAAAATTTTATTAGCGATCTGAGACATAGAGTATTTCACTTCCTCAAATAATAAAGGGTCTTTGATGTTAACCGATCCCGTCCCCCCCTGCCAGCAGTAATCCGGCTTTGTGTGTGGTTTTCCGGACTTTTTTCTGCCGTGAATATCCGGCGATAACCCTGCTGATTGCAGGGGATTTGTTTTGTGCGGGTTTGCGCGGAATGACTAAATTAATCAGTCGGCTTCTGCTATCATTGAAGCCGATAGTTACAGGCAATAAAAACGATAAATTTAAGGAGCCGGGATGAATGTGAAATCCCCCGGGGAGATGAACCCTGAATTGCTGAACGACCAGGTCGCGCAGGTACTGGCGACATTTGAGCATCCGACACTCAAACGCAACCTGATTGCCATCAAAGCGCTGAATCACTGCGCAATGCTGGATGATGTGCTGCATGTTGAGCTGGTGATGCCGTTTGTCTGGAAGCGCCCGTTTGAAGCACTGATTGAAGCAAAAACCAAAGAATTACGCAAAGTAACCGGTGCGGCGGCGGTGGACTGGAAACTGCGCCATGATATCGCCACACTGCGCCGGGCCAATGATCTGCCGGGTATTAACGGTGTCCGCAATATTCTGGCGGTCAGCTCCGGCAAAGGCGGTGTGGGTAAATCCAGCACGGCGGTTAACCTCGCGCTGGCACTGGCGGCGGAAGGGGCGAAAGTCGGTATCCTCGATGCGGATATTTACGGCCCGTCCATCCCGAACATGCTGGGCACCACCAAAGAGCGTCCGACCTCACCGGACGGGCAGCATATGGCCCCGATTATGGCTTACGGTCTGGCCTCCAACTCTATCGGTTATCTGGTTACCGATGATAACGCCATGGTCTGGCGCGGCCCGATGGCCAGCAAAGCCCTGATGCAGATGTTACAGGATACCCTGTGGCCGGATCTGGACTATCTGGTGATCGATATGCCGCCGGGTACCGGTGATATTCAGCTGACTCTCTCACAGAACATCCCTGTCACCGGTGCGGTGGTGGTAACCACACCGCAGGATATTGCGCTGGTGGATGCCATGAAAGGTATCGTCATGTTCAAGAAAGTGAACGTGCCGGTTCTGGGGATTGTGGAGAACATGAGTGCGCACATCTGCAGTAACTGCGGTCATGTCGAGCCGATTTTCGGCACCGGCGGGGCGGAAAAACTGGCGGAGCGCTATCACACCAAACTGCTGGGACAGGTGCCGCTGCATATTTCGCTGCGTGAAGATCTCGATCGCGGTCAGCCGACCGTGATGCGTGACCCGGATGGCGAATTTGCGGATATCTACCGTGAGATCGCGGTGAATGTGACAGCCGAAATGTTCTGGGAAGGGGATAAGATCCCGACAGAGATCGCTTTCCGCGCGGTATAAGCGGGATTTATTTCTGCTCCGGCGTATCCGGAAAGTCAAAAAGACCTGTGCAGTGATGTACGGGTCTTTTTTCAGGATGCCGTAAGCGCGGTTACCCTGAAATAATGAGGCGGAATGCCCGATTCTGCTGGAATCTCACGCCGTTACTCCCTATAATTCAGCGCCGGGCGGACACGTTTTGTTACTCACGGCCGGATAAGCACTAAAAGAGGCCGCAGCAGACCGTTTCGGTTTTTTTCTCTCCTATTTTCAAACCAGGTTATTTCAATTATGGCTGACACAGCACAGCAGCAGTGCACTATCATCGGCATCACCGGCGCATCCGCGTCAGGAAAAAGTCTGATTGCCAATACGCTTTATCACGAATTACGTGCTCAGGTGGGTGATCACAATATCGGTGTGATTCCGGAAGACTGCTACTACAAAGATCAGAGCGATGTGCCGATGGAAGAGCGCATCAAGGTCAACTATGACCATCCCGGCTCGATGGATCACGAACTGCTGTTACAGCATCTGAAAGCACTGAAATCAGGTAAGTCTATTCAGTTACCGCAGTATGATTATGCAGAACATACCCGCAAGCCGGAATCTGTTCTGTTCAGCCCGAAACGGGTGATTATTCTTGAAGGAATTCTGCTGCTGACCGACAAGCGTCTGCGCGAGCAGATGGACTTCTCTATTTTCGTCGATACCCCGCTGGATATCTGCCTGATGCGCCGTATCCGCCGTGATGTGAATGAGCGCGGACGCACACTGGATTCGGTGATTGCACAGTACAATAAAACCGTTCGTCCGATGTACCTGCAATTTATTGAACCAACAAAACAATATGCTGATATCATAGTGCCGCGGGGCGGTAAGAACCGTGTGGCGATTGATATTCTGAAAGCCAAAATCAGTCAGTTCTGCGAGTAAACCGCCGACAATAATTAACCTGCGTTTATCCGCCGGTGATAAACGCTGAGTTTTATAAGGATGATACCATGCGACTTTGTGACCGTGACATTATTCAGTGGCTTGATGACGGCAGACTGACCATTTCCCCGCGTCCGCCGATTGAGCGGATTAACGGGGCGACGGCGGATGTCCGCCTCGGGCATCAGTTCCGGGTTTTCCGGGGCCATACGGCAGCGTATATTGATCTCAGCGGCCCGAAAGAAGAAGTCAATGCGGCGCTGGAAAATGTCATGAGTGATGAAATCACCCTGAGCGAAGATGACGTGTTCTATCTGCATCCGGGAGAACTGGCGCTGGCGGTGACCCTGGAATCGGTCACACTGCCGGATAACCTGGTGGGCTGGCTGGACGGGCGTTCATCACTGGCACGCCTCGGGCTGATGGTTCATGTGACTGCGCACCGGATCGATCCCGGCTGGCACGGGCAAATCGTACTGGAATTTTATAACTCAGGTAAGTTACCCTTGGCACTGCGGCCGGGAATGGTGATCGGTGCCCTGAGTTTTGAGCCGTTATCCGGCTCTGCTGACCGGCCGTATAACCGCCGCAGTGATGCAAAATACAAAAATCAGCAGGGAGCGGTGGGCAGCCGTATCAGCGAAGATTAAACGGCGGACAGCACTGTCCGTCAGCGGGTTCAACAGAGAATGGGTAAGGAACAGGGATTATGAAACGATTTTTCACCACGCTGATTATTCTGCTTGTCGTGATAGCGGCGGGCCTCGCGGCCTTAATCCTGCTGGTGAACCCGAATGATTTCCGCGATTATATCGTTAACAAGGTGAAGGAAGACACCGGTTACGAACTGGTGATGAAAGATGATATGCGCTGGCATGTCTGGCCGAAACTGAGCATCATCACCGGTAAGATGTCCCTGACAGCCCCCGATGCCGCCGAACCGGTGGTGACCGCTGAGAATATGCGCCTTGATGTCGAGCTTTGGCCGCTGTTATCCCATCAGTTATCGGTCCGTGAAGTGATGCTTGACGGCGCACTGCTGAAAATCCTGCCTGAAACCGAATCAAAAGAGAAGAAAAGTGCCCCTGTTGCACCGGGTAACCAGAAAGCCCGGCCGGTACCGGTCGAACAGGAAAACAAATGGTCGTTTGATGTCGATCGCATCCGCATTGCCAATAGTCTGCTGGTCTGGCAGACAGAAGACGGTTCGCAGATTAATATGCGCGACATTAACTTCTCCCTTGAGCGCAATACCCCTGAACGCTATGTGATAGCGCTGAACAGTAATATTCTGCGTAATCAGCAGGAACTCTCTTTCAGTCTGAGCTCGGATATTGATCTCTCCCAGTACCCGGTGCAGATCAGCGGTAACATTAACCGCCTGAATTACCGCCTGTCCGGTGCCGGTCTGTATGCCAACGGTATCAACGGTAACGGCACAACCACCTATACCTGGCATGAAGCGGTCGGTCAGGCACCGCAGTCCCTGATCCTGGAAAACCTGAAACTGAGCGCGAATGAAAGTCAGCTCAGCGGTACAGTGGAAGCAGCACTCGGTGAAACCCCGCGTTATGATATTCAGCTGGCCTCCTCAAAACTGAATCTGGATAACCTGCTCGGTTATGAGCGCGCGGTGCATTCAGAAAACGGGGAGACCCCCCCGGTTGCCACCAAACCGGCTGTGGTCACCACCGGCAGTAATGCGGATAAATATGATCTGACCTTTATGAACCACTTTAATGCCACCCTGGCACTGAATGTGGATTCCCTGATTTATCAGGGAATGGAAATCGGTCAGCTGACGGTGAAAGCCGAAAACCGGGGCAGAATCACCGAAATATCAAAAATGACCGGCAACGTGTTCGGCGGTCGTTTCTCTCTGCCGATGACGATTTATTCCGAAAAAGTGCCGGCACAGTTGCGCATCAAACCGCTGTTGCAGAATATTGATGTCAAACCCTTGCTGGCGGCGTTTAAAATGCCGGAAAAATTCACCGGACGCCTGAGTTTTGACGGCGATCTGCGCGGCACCGGTTATGACCAGGACGCGATATTAAATAACTGGCGTGGTGATGTGGCGTTGACTATCACCGATGTTAAGCTGCTCGGCCTGAATATTCCGTATCTTATTCAGCAGTCGCTTTCCCAGGTGACAGATAAAGTGGCGCAGCCGCAATCGATGGATGCCATGACCGAGGCGAAGAAACTGGAAGTTATCGGTACCCTGAATAACAGTGAAGTGAAAATCAGTAAAATTCTGGCGGTATCCGACGCCTTTAATATTACCGGCAGCGGGCGGACCAATCTGGTAAAACAGAATCTGGATGTGAACCTGGGGGTTCAGATCTTAAAAGGCTGGGGGAAAACCAACGATCTGGTGACCTGGTTGCAATCCATCCGTATTCCGGTGGTGCTGTTCGGCAACTGGGATAATATTCAGTATAAGTTCGAAGTGGAAACCCTGTTGCGTAATCAGATACAGCAGCGGGTAAAACAGGCAGCCGGAGAGTTGCTGAACGAAAAAACCGGGGGTGACCTCAACGCTGTGGAATCCTTGCTTAACCGGTTATAAATTCGCGGACGATTTATACAAACAGAGCAGTGACGATAATTTATATTGTCACTGCTTTTTTAATGCCGGAGGCCGGAATACTTAAATGATACGGGTAATAACCCTGGTTCATTGACGTATATCATTTAATCTGTTCCCGGTTTTCGGCAGAGTGCATTAATCATTTTTATAAATAAAAATACCAGACAGGAGCAGAAATGTTAGATCTTCTTATTGGTGCTGTCGTCGCTGTCGGCGTCGGGCGCTATATTATTAAAGGGTATTCAGCCACAGGGGTGCTGATGGTCGGGGGCTTACTGCTTCTGATCATCAGTGTCATCATGGGGAAAAACATCCTGCCGTCCGCTGCCACCTCCACCGGCTGGGGACCGACAAACATTATTGAGTATGTGAAGTACCTGCTGATGAACCGCGGCGGCGACCTCGGTATGATGATCATGGTACTGTGCGGCTTTGCGGCTTATATGACTCACATCGGTGCCAACGACGTGGTCATCAAAATGGTCTCCAAACCGTTACAGGTCGTGAACTCCCCGTACCTGCTGATGATTGTGGCCTACTTTATTGCCTGTCTGATGTCTCTGGCGGTTTCCTCCGCCACCGGTCTTGGTGTGTTACTGATGGCAACCCTGTTCCCGGTCATGGTGAACGTAGGGATCAGCCGTGGTGCGGCGGCGGCTATCTGTGCCTCTCCGGCAGCGATTATCCTGGCACCGACCTCCGGTGACGTGGTGATTGCGGCTGAAGCCTCTCAGATCCCGCTGAAAGAGTTTGCGTTCAGCCTGACTCTGCCGATTTCTATCGTGGCGATTGTATCTATGGCGATTGCCCATTATTTCTGGCAGCGTTTCCTCGATCGCAAAGAAGATATCAAATCGGAGATCCTGGACGTCAAAGAGATCACCACTAATGCGCCGAAATTCTATGCCATTCTGCCGTTTATGCCGATCATCGGCGTACTGCTGTTTGATGGTAAGCCGTTCAGCATCGGTTTCCTGAGCCATATCGTGCTGCCTGAATTACACATCATCACGATTATTGTCGGCTGTATTATTCTGTCTGCCATCATTGAATTCCTCCGTGGCTTTGACGGCAAAAAAGTCTATGCCGGGCTGGATGTCTGCTACCGTGGTATGGCGGATGCCTTTGCCACCGTGGTGATGCTGCTGGTTGCGGCTGGTGTGTTTGCTCAGGGTCTGAGCACCGTCGGCTTTATCTCCGGTCTGATCAGCCTGGCGCAGTCTTTTGGTTCAGGTGCGATCGTGATGATGATTGCTCTGGTGATTATTACTATGCTGGCGGCGATGACCACCGGTTCCGGTAATGCGCCATTCTATGCGTTCGTGGAGCTGATCCCGCGCCTGGCACAGCAGATGGGTATCAACCCGGCGTACCTGGTGATCCCGATGTTACAGGCATCCAACCTCGGCCGTACCATGTCACCGGTTTCCGGTGTGGTGGTGGCGGTTGCCGGTATGGCGAAAATTTCACCGTTTGAAGTGGTGAAACGGACATCGGTTCCGGTGCTTGTCGGCCTGCTGGTGGTGATTGTCGCCACGGAGTTCCTGGTGCCGGTAACACTGTAAAATGACATGAGCCGCACCGGTTATCCGCTGCGGCTTTTTTGTATCAATACGGAAAGTGTGAGGTTGGCTTTGGATAAGATTTTTACCGGTGTGGTGCAGGGCACGGCACTGATTTTAAAAATTGAAGAAAACAATGATCATCTGATTCATATTGTGCAGTTCCCGGAGGCATTATTAGCGGGGCTGGCGATTGGTGATTCCGTGTCGTATAACGGCTGCTGCCTGACTGTCGCAGCGATTGATAACAGCCATGTCGGTTTTTATCTTTTCACCGATACATTGCTGAAAACCGCACTCGGGCGGCTGGCAGTGGGTGATAAAGTGAATATCGAAAGGGTGGCGGTCTGATGATATAAAAAAACCCCGTATTC
>NZ_JAODZS010000015.1:0-110934 GCF_029835375.1 Morganella sp. GD04133
TTCAGTGGTATAAGTTTATTGAATAAGACGTATTACAATAAAGTATTAACTATGATTACTTAAAAAGGATTATTCACTTTCGCATAATCAAAAGGTGAAATAGTTTGTTCTCGGTTAGCATCCAGAAAATCAGCCCACCATTGCAGCATCAGTCTGCGTTCCTCGAGAAACTCCGCCTTGTGAATATAAGCTGCACGTACACCATTACGCTCCTGGTGGCTCATCTGACGCTCTACCGCATCTCTTGACCATAATCCTGATTCGATCAATGAACTACAGGCCATAGCTCTGAAGCCGTGACCACAAACATCAACTTTCGTATCGTATCCCATAAGTCGTAATGCATTATTTACCGTGTTTTCACTCATCGGCTTCCAGGGATTGTGATCACCCGTGAAGATCAATTCATGCTCACCGCTGATAGTGTGAATCACCCGGAGAATATCCAGCGCCTGAGTTGAAAGCGGTACCAGGTGCTCTGTACGCATTTTTGAGCCACGATGAGAGAATTTTACACCTTTAATTGGTTTTCGTTCAGAGGGGATAGTCCACATGGCTTTTTCAAAATCTATCTCGGGCCAGCGGGCAAAGCGAAATTCACTGGAGCGGATAAATATCAGCAAAGAAAGCTGTGTTGCCAGTCTGGTCATGATTTGTCCCCGGTAAGTATCAAGACGTTCCAGTAACTCAGATATCCGACTCAGTGGCAATGCAGGTCTGTGCTGTCGTTTAACTGTGGCCAGCGCCCCCGCCATATCGGTAGCGGGATTATAATCAATGATCCCGGACTGTGCGGCATATCGCATGATAGCGGAAATTCGCTGTTGAAGACGGGCTGCTACTTCATAAATCTCTTTTGCTTCAGCAGCTTTAACCGGAATAAGTAAATCAGGTGTTTTCAGTGATGTAATATCCCGTGAACCAATATAAGGGAAAACATGCGTCTGAAGGCTTTTCCAGGTTTTTTCCCTGTGGGATTCTGACCAGGTTTTGTTGCTTTTATGCCAAAGTCCGGCAATGGCTTCAAAGCTTTGTGAAGCGTCTGGTAACGCTTTCTTTATCCGTTTCTGTTCGCAAGGGTCGATACCCTCAGCAATCTGCTTACGTGCGCTGTCTCTTTTATCACGTGCGTCAGAAAGGGACAATTCAGGATAAATTCCCAGAGCCAATGTTTTTTCTTTTCCCTGAAAGCGGTAGCGGAGTCTCCAGTAACGTGAGCCATTGGGATGAACAAGCAAAAACATGTTGCCGGAATCAGCAAGTTTATAGGGTTTTTCTTTCGGTTTTGCAGCCCGAATCTTAGCGTCAGTAAGTGCCATAAAAGGGGTCTCCGGAAGGCGAGAGGGTACAAATTCCTGTCGAATCAGGGTATACCCTCATTTGTACCCACGCAAGTGACTTGATGCGGGTAGAATTTGGTTGAGTTGGGTTGAATGAAGAACTACGGAGAAGTAGATATCTGGCGGGCTTTATAAACGAAAACGGACCTCCGTAGAGGTCCGTTGACATGAATTTGGTGCCCGGACTCGGAATCGAACCAAGGACACGGGGATTTTCAATCCCCTGCTCTACCGACTGAGCTATCCGGGCAACGGGGCGCATTAAACCGTATTCCGTGGTTTGCGTCAATGCCTTTCTGTCAAAAAACCATAAAAAAAGTGTGAGTGTGCTCTTTTTATGCAGAATGCGGACGCAATTTATGCAGGTGATGAATAAATCAGCTGAGCGCACCATTTTTACGGCAGCGGGCGATAGTCAGCACATCTTCCGCCAGCCGGCGGGCCGTATCAATATCACCGGTGCTGCGGGAAATCAGCAGCTTGCTCAGGCATCCTTCCAGAATCAGTTCCAGCTGACGGGCCACCATATCACAGTCATCAATATCCAGCTCTCTGAGCAGCTCTGTAGTGAATGCAAAGGCACTTTGTTTCTGCTGGCGGGATAACTGATGGATCGGGTGATCCGTATCAGGAAATGCGCTGCTGGCCGCAATAAACAGGCATCCCGGAAAACGGTTTTCCCTGACACGTTCCGCCAGTGCCGTGTAACGGGCAAGCAGTTTGTCTTCACAGGACAGAGACTCATCCAGCAGAACGCGGCGCTGCCAGATATCAATCTGATTACCGTGGTAACGCAGGCAGTCGTAGAGCAGGTCATTACGGGTCGGCCAGAAAATCCGCAGGCGTTCGGGATCAATGTCCAGGTTATCGTTGAGGGTGGCTTCAGACATCAGAAGGCCGCGGTTTTCCAGCAGACTCAGTGCCTGATTGAGGACGTCTTCACGTTGCACAGCAGGTTCTCCCTGATAGAGGCATATAATCCAGAATAACGTGAGTACCGGGGAAAGGCGAGAGACGCAGAAAAATAAAATCCGCCCGGGAGGGCGGATTGAGATTGCAGGGAATTACAGAACAATACTGCCGATCAGGAAGCCGAAGCAGACCGACAGGGCAACACCAATGGTGCCCGGGATAAAGAACGGGTGGTTGAAGACCAGTTTGCCGATACGGGTGGTCCCGGTGTCATCCATCTGAACCGCCGCGACCAGTGTCGGGTAGGTCGGCAGGATAAACAGGCCGGAAACCGCTGAGAAAGAGGCAATGGCAGTCAGTGGTGTGACACCCAGCGCCAGCGCCATCGGCATCAGTGCTTTGGCGGTGGCGGCCTGTGAATAGAGCAGGGCAGAACAGAAGAAGAAAATAACCGCCAGCAGCCACGGATGCTGCGTGATTAAATCACCGGCAGTCAGTTTGATCCAGTCCAGGTTCGCCTGAACGAAGGTATCGCCCAGCCACGCCACACCCAGGATACAGATACAGGCGCTCATCCCGGCTTTAAAGGTACTGGAGTTCAGGATGATATCTGTCTCTACCTTACAAATCAGGGTGATAAGTGTCGCGACACTGAGCATGATAATCAGGATGGCGTTAGTGGTTGTCATAATCGGTTCAGACAGCAGACCGACACTCTTACTGTTGACAACCGCAAAGACCACAACAGACAGGACACCGAGCAGGAACAGGAGAACAGACAGCTTGGCAGCCGGTTTGATGGCGGCTTTTTCACTGCGGTTCAGTTCCACCACACCTTCGGCAAGGCGTTTCTTAAAGACCGGGTCATCAGCAAGTTTGTCATCAAACAGCCAGGAGACAATAAAGGACATCAGGATGATCGCAACAAAGGTGGATGGCAGCAGGATCATCAGCAAATGCAGATAACTGACGCCCATCGGCTCCATGACCGATGACATATACACCACCGCCGCTGAAATCGGTGATGCGGTGATCCCAATCTGTGCCGCCACAACAGCAGTGGAAAGCGGACGGGAAGGTTTAATCCCCTGTTCTTTGGCAACTTCGGTGATCACCGGCAGGGTCGCCAGTGAAATATTACCGGTGCCGGCAAACAGTGTCAGAAAATAGGTAACGATCGGGGCGAGGATGGTGATATAGCGCGGATTGCGGCGCAGCAGTTTTTCAGTCTGCTGAACCAGATAATCCAGCCCGCCCGCGACCTGCATGGCAGAGATTGCAGCGATTACAGCCATTATAATGGAGATCACGTCGAACGGGATACTGCCCGGTTTCACGCCGATGGCGGCGAGGGCGAGAACCCCCAGTCCGCCGGCAAAACCGATACCTATCCCTCCGAGGCGAGCCCCGAGATAAATGGCCAGCAGTACGATAATAAATTCGATGGCTAGCATAAGTGCTCCTGTAAAATCCCGTAGAAAAATGTTAAATTTTTGTAGTAGGGTAATAAAAAAGCACGTTACCTTGCGATGACGTGCTTTTGTGTTCTATGTATTTCTTATTATTATATTAATCATCAAAACGCTTTGCTTTATAGGCTGGGTTTTTTAAGTTATCAATCGAGAAAATATCGTCCAGCTCAGCTTCTGTCAGCAGGCCGCGCTCCAGAACCACTTCGCGTACGCTCTTGCCGGTTTCCGCGCAAATCTTACCGACGATATCCCCGTTATGGTGACCGATGAACGGGTTCAGGTAGGTCACGATACCGATAGAATTGAATACATACGCTTCACAAATTTCTTTGTTGGCCGTAATACCGGAAACGCATTTTTCACCCAGATTGCGGCAGGCGTTGCTCAGCAGAGAGATAGATTCAAACATGGCCTGACCGATAGCCGGTTCCATCACGTTCAGCTGTAACTGACCCGCTTCGGCCGCCATAGTGACGCACACATCGTTACCAATGACTTTGAAACAGGCCTGGTTTACCACTTCCGGAATCACCGGGTTCACTTTAGCCGGCATGATAGAAGAACCCGCCTGCATTTCCGGCAGATTGATCTCTTTGAGACCCGCACGCGGACCGGAAGAGAGCAGACGCAGGTCATTACAGATTTTGGAGAGTTTCATCGCCAGGCGTTTCAGCGCGCTGTGCAGCATCACGTAAGCACCGCAGTCAGAGGTGGCTTCAATCAGGTCTTCTGCCGGTACACACGGCAGACCGGTGACTTCCGCCAGTTTCTCCACCGCCAGTTTCTGATAACCCGGTGCGGTGTTCAGCCCGGTACCAATCGCGGTGGCACCAAGGTTAACTTCCAGCACCAGCTGAGCGGTGTGATGCAGGTTTTTGATTTCTTCTTTCATCAGGACAGCAAAGGCATGGAATTCCTGGCCTAATGTCATCGGAACGGCATCCTGTAACTGGGTGCGGCCCATTTTCAGAATGTCTTTGAATTCATCGGATTTGGCATCAAAGGTGCCTTTCAGATACTCAACAGATTTAATCAGCTGGCTGATTGAATTGTAGACGGCGATACGGAAGCCGGTCGGGTAAGCGTCGTTGGTGGACTGCGCTTTGTTCAGGTGGTCGTTCGGGTTAAGGAACTCATATTCCCCTTTTTTGTGGCCCATCAGTTCCAGACCGATATTTGCCAGCACTTCGTTTGTATTCATGTTCAGTGAGGTACCGGCACCGCCCTGGAAAACATCCACAGGGAACTGATCCATACATTTACCGTGGATCAGGACTTCATCGCAGGCTTTGATAATGGTATCCGCAATGGCACGCGGAATAGTGTGGAGTTCTTTATTCGCCATGGCAGCGGCTTTTTTCACCATCACCATGCCACGGATAAATTCCGGGACATCATTGATTGTACGGTCGCTGATATAGAAATTTTCGATAGCCCGCAGTGTATGGACACCATAGTACACATCGTCCGGCACTTCGCGTTTACCCAGCAGGTCTTCTTCGATACGAAAATTATTTGACATGAGAACCTTCTTTGATTGAATGGTTGCCTTACTTAATAGTAAGAACAGCAATTATATTATTTTGTCCGATATTAATAGTGAGTATCACTTAGTTTATTGCATTCGCAGTGATGATATGCTGAATTTGCGTTGAATCCTTTTAGCCAGATCACTTATTAACTGAAATGTTTGCACTATTATCACTCTTATGTGCGATAAATCACAAATATCATGTGCGATTCCGGCACATGCGGCGCTTGAAAACATCGAAAATGACCCCATCATTATGAACATCTATGACTAAAAATCGAATTTACAGCGCGTCTCTTAGAAGTAGTTCACAAAGGCTGACAAAGGGGCGGTTTTTTACATCACAGTGCACCACATAAGGAAGACGTTATGCGTTGGTTACCCCTTATCCTCATTTGTCTGCTGATTTATATTGAGGCGGTCATATTTGTTCATGTGGCATCCGCCATCGGTGTGTTTATGACACTGGTGCTGGTGGTGCTGACATCCTGTCTCGGCGTGTCTCTGGTGCGCAACCAGGGAATGCGTAATCTGAGTCTGATTCAGCAGAAAATTCAGGCGGGTGAAAGCCCGGCGGCAGAAATGATCAAAAGCGTTTCTCTGGTGCTGGCCGGGATCCTGCTGGTTCTGCCGGGCTTTTTCACCGATTTCTTAGGGCTGTTGCTGCTGCTGCCGCCGGTACAAAAACTGCTGGTATCCCGTGTGCTGCCGTTTATCCGTGTGTATCAGCCGCGGACGAACCCGTTCGCCGGTAACGCGGCAAACCAGGGGAATGTCTATGAAGGGGAGTTTGAGCGCCGGGGGGACACACCATCACAGCGGCTCAACCAGTCACCGGCATCGCACAACGATGATAACCCGCAGGATAAACCCTGATATCTGAACAGTTTGGACAGAGACCGTGAAATTTCGTATTTTTTTCGTCTCTGCCCCCTTGAACTTGTCCGGCACTGACCCCATCTGCTCAAACATGGCAATGGTATTAGTATCCGGCCTGAACCTTTAATCCACGTTATTTGATACGGATTTTTTTACAGGAGATCTATCAATGAAAATTCGTCCTTTGCACGACCGTGTTATTGTTAAGCGTAAAGAAGTTGAAGCGAAATCAGCGGGCGGGATCGTCCTGACCGGTACAGCGGCAGGTAAATCGACCCGTGGTGAAGTGCTGGCAGTAGGTAACGGTCGCATCCTGGAAAACGGCGAAATGAAACCACTCGACGTTAAAGTCGGTGATATCGTGATTTTCAATGATGGTTACGGCGTAAAAGCTGAAAAAATTGATAATGAAGAAGTGCTGATTATGTCTGAAAGCGACATCCTGGCGATTGTCGAAGCATAATTACACCGTACTGGTTGTACTCAGATCTTCTTAAACCATAAAAGCATTCGAAGGAATAGAAATAATGGCAGCTAAAGACGTAAAATTCGGTAACGACGCCCGTGTTAAAATGCTCCGTGGTGTCAATGTTCTGGCAGACGCAGTAAAAGTCACTTTAGGTCCGAAAGGCCGTAACGTTGTGTTAGACAAATCTTTCGGCGCACCGGTTATCACGAAAGATGGTGTGTCTGTTGCGCGTGAAATCGAGCTGGACGACAAGTTCGAAAACATGGGCGCACAGATGGTGAAAGAAGTTGCCTCCAAAGCGAACGACGCGGCGGGCGACGGTACCACCACTGCAACCGTACTGGCTCAGTCTATCATCACTGAAGGCCTGAAAGCCGTTGCTGCGGGCATGAACCCGATGGATCTGAAACGCGGTATCGATAAAGCCGTTGTTGCAGCCGTTGAAGAACTGAAAAAACTGTCTGCACCATGCTCTGATACCACTGCAATCGCGCAGGTAGGTACTATCTCTGCAAACTCCGATGAAACCGTCGGTAAACTGATTGCAGAAGCAATGGATAAAGTCGGCAAAGAAGGCGTTATCACTGTTGAAGAAGGCACCGGCCTGGAAGATGAACTGGATGTTGTTGAAGGTATGCAGTTCGACCGCGGTTACCTCTCCCCGTATTTCATCAACAAACCGGAAACCGGTTCTGTTGAATTAGAAAACCCGTACATCCTGCTGGTCGACAAAAAAATCTCCAACATCCGTGAACTGCTGCCGGTTCTGGAAGGCGTTGCCAAAGCAAGCAAACCGCTGATGATCATCGCAGAAGATGTTGAAGGTGAAGCGCTGGCAACACTGGTGGTTAACACCATGCGCGGTATCGTGAAAGTGGCTGCAGTGAAAGCACCGGGCTTCGGCGACCGTCGTAAAGCGATGCTGCAGGATATCGCAACCCTGACCAACGGTACTGTTATCTCTGAAGAGATCGGTATGGAGCTGGAAAAAGCGACTCTGGAAGACCTGGGTCAGGCAAAACGTATCGTTATCAACAAAGATACCACCACTATCATTGATGGTGTGGGTGACGAAGAGACTATCGCAGCACGCGTTGGTCAGATCCGTCAGCAGATCGAAGATTCAACCTCAGATTACGACCGTGAAAAACTGCAGGAGCGCGTAGCGAAACTGGCAGGCGGTGTTGCTGTCATCAAAGTCGGTGCGGCAACTGAAGTTGAAATGAAAGAAAAACGTGCCCGTGTTGACGATGCTCTGCATGCAACCCGCGCAGCGGTTGAAGAAGGTGTGGTTGCCGGTGGCGGTACTGCATTAGTCCGCGTTGCGGCTGCCCTGACTGCGCTGACCGGTGATAACGAAGATCAGAACGTGGGTATCCGTGTTGCGCTGCGCGCAATGGAAGCACCTATGCGTCAGATCGTTGAAAACGCCGGTGAAGAACCATCTGTTGTTGTTAACACCGTGAAAGGCGGTAAGGGTAACTACGGTTACAACGCAGCAACCGAAGAATACGGCGACATGATCGCAATGGGTATCCTGGATCCGACTAAAGTCACCCGTTCTGCTCTGCAGTTCGCCGGTTCTATCGCGGGTCTGATGATCACCACTGAAGCGATGATCACTGAACTGCCTAAAGACGACAAAATGGATTTAGGTGCAGCCGGTGGTATGGGCGGCATGGGCGGTATGGGCGGCATGATGTAATCATGTAGTCTGACTGCAATTGTTTGCTGAAAAAGCCTGTAACCTTAAGTGGTTACAGGCTTTTTTGTGTGTCCGGTTTGTCTTTCATAATATCCCACTGTTTATCATCATTATGAGGTACTATTGAAGGATATCGCTGCTGAAATGGGGGAGTGCGGATATGCTGGATTTTCTGAAGAATTACGATAACTTAACCGTCAGTGAGAAGAAAGTATTAAAATATCTTACCGAAAATATTGCCGATATCCCCTGGCTGAATATTAATGAATTAGTCGCCAAAACGTTTGTTTCCAAAACGGTGATTATCAATTTATCGCAGAAATTAGGTTTCAGCGGGTTTAAAGAACTTAAATTTCAGATTAACAATCATATCCTCTCACAAAATAAAGCAGAGAAAAAAGCACCGGCATCCTATAAAAAACAGCTCGAGAATAATATTCATAAGACCTTCACACTGATTAATGAAGAGCAGATCCGCGATTGTGCAAAAACATTGCGCGGTTCACGGAATATCTTTCTGGTGGCGCGGGGAACCAGTAAGGCGGTCGGTTACTATCTGGAGCATTTATTATTTTCGCTGGGGCTGCACTGCTTTTTTATTAATGATTATAACCTTTCTGACTCCTTCACCCGCCTTGTCAGCAAAGATGACACTGTGATTTTTATCTCTCTCTCCGGCGGAACCAAAAAGATTATTGAAACCGCAAAAATCGTCCAGCTGAAAGATGCCCATATCATCAGTATGACCGCCTTCCACACCAATGAACTGACCACTTACGCAAATAACACTCTCTTTTGCTTCTCTGACAGTTATGACACCAAACGGGATGACTCAAAGTCCAGAACAGGATTTTTTATCCTGGTGGATTTATTAATTAATGAGCTGGAAAGTTTGCTGTAAATAAATGCGCTCATTATTTAGCTTAAGTTGAATTGAATGCTTTTCGTTCAATAATTCCTGCTGTTTTTAAAATAATTGTTTGTTCGAAAAATCATTAACAGAACGTCTTAAAAATCATTATCGCTATGATTTTAAAGTCATTATCACCTGGAAATGACCCGGGTCATAATATAAGACCTGAGATAATATTTAAAACCGTACCATCATTTCATTTCAAAAACGCAGTGCTAGTATTCCGGGTAATATCAATATTCTTCGTCGCAGGGAAAATAATATGGCTAAAAGAAAATTCGGGGAGTCGATCCAGCGCTTTGGCCGGACACTGCTCCTGCCTATCGGGGTTCTGGCTCCGATAGGTATGATTCTGGGGATCAGCGGTGCATTAGTGCAGACCTACATGATCGCCCGGTTCCCTTTCCTCGGAAATGAAACGGTTAACGCACTGCTTGTCAGCATCCGCTCTATTGCGGGGGTTATTTTTGACAACATTCCGCTGCTCTTTGCCATGGGGGTTGCCTACGGGATGAGCCAGCGTGATAAGGGGATCGCGGTCTTTGCCTCTGTGGTGGGGTATTTGTCGCTGATTATCACCATGAATATCTGGCTGGTACTCACCGGTAAACTGGCGGATCCGGCCATTATGGGGCAGGTGGGGCAAATTAAGGTTCTGGGGATCCAGACCTTAAATATCAGTGCCGCCGGAGGGATCATCACCGGTCTGATTGCCGCGTGGGCAACGGACAAGTTCTATAACCTTGAACTGCCGACAGCCTTTGCGTTTTTCTCCGGTAAAAAATCTGTTTCCATCATTATGGTCGGCCTGATGATCATGGTCGGCGCGACATTACCGTTTATCTGGGAAGTGCTGGTTCAGGGGCTGATGAAACTCTCTGCTGTCTTCCTCAGCCCTGTCGGGCCGTTCTTTACGGCGGGTGGTGAGCGTCTGTTTATTCCGTTCGGTCTGCACCACGTCTGGAACGTGTTGTTCAGATTTACCGAAGCCGGCGGTACCTATGTAATCGACGGGCAAACCTATGTTGGTGTTGTTCCGGCATTGACTGAAGTGTTATTCAAACAGGGCCCGGGAACGGAATACTGGGCGATGATGCCAAGCCTGACGCGCTTTATGGCGCAGCAGCAAATGCTGGTGACGCTGTTCCTGTTCCCGGCAATAGCATTAGCTATCTATAAAACATCGAAGAAAGAGAACCGTGCGGAAGTGAAATCCATGCTGGTGACGATGGTACTGACTGCCATGCTCGGTAACGTCACGGAACCGCTCGAATTTACCTTCGTGTTTATCGCACCGCTGCTGTATTTAATTTATGCCATCATCGTGGGGATTGGTGCGGTATTGCTGTCATTTGCTGGTGTCGCGATTGGTTATATCCGCGGAACCATCTTCGATTTCACGATTTTCGGTCTGCTGTACGAGCGCACAAACTGGATATTCCTGGTGCTTATCGGTACCGGTCTGGCGGTGGTGACGTTCTTTATCTTCCGCTGGGCGATCCTCCGGTTCGATATTAAAACGCCGGGCCGTGAAGAATCCAGCAATCTGAAAAACACGTTAATTAAAGAAAAACGTTATGGTGAAATTGCGGAAATTCTTATCGAGGCTTTAGGCGGAAAACAAAATATCCGCAACGTCGATAACTGTATTACCCGTATGCGTATCGATATCGAAGAAGTGAATAAGATTGATAAAGAATTAATGTCGGAATCAGGATGTACTGCATTCTTCTTTCCATCGGCAAACCACGTCCATGTTGTTTACGGACCGAAGGTTGAATTTGTCCGCAACGCTGTTGATGAAGCAATGAAGAAATAAAAGGATATATGATGAGAGCTTTATATGATTCTAAAAGTAAAACCATCGATGACCGCGGCATAAAAGCGCTGCTGTCAGATGAGGCCAAATACACTACCTGGCTGATGTTTGAATCAGTGTTAGCTCAGGCACAGGCAGAACTGGGGTTTATTCCCCGGTCTGCTGCCGATGAAATTAAAGAAAAGGCGGTTATTGAGAATATCGATTTTGAAGAAATGAGCCGTATCTATCAGAAAATCGGTCATGGCTTCGTACCGTTTTTAAAAGTATTAGTGAATGCCTGCTCGGAAGAGAGTGGTAAATATATCCATTACGGTATTACCACCCAGAATATTCAGCAGAGTTCGCAGCTGTATATGATGAAAACAGTGCATAATAAATTTATGCTGCTGTTAAGCGAGATCCTCGAAAATTTATCGCGTCTTGCCGAAAAAACCAAACACATGGTGATGCCGGGCAGGACACACGGGCGTCATGCTATTCCTATCACTTACGGCTACAAAGTGGCGGTGTGGATCAGCGATTTTATTGATTGCAGCCAGCGCATGAAAGAGTGTGAAAAGCGGGTATTCACTATCATGATGGGCGGTGCGGTCGGGGCATTTAACACCATGCCGGGTATCGGTCTGGAAGTCCAGAAGCGGGTTGCTGAACTGACCGGCATGCATGCGATGGAAGTGCCGTCCCGCAACCTGAGTACGCATAAACTGGAGTATATGGCGAACCTGGCGCTGATGGCGAATATCTGCCACAAAATCGGTGAGGAAGTTTACAGCACCACGCTGGAAGAGATCGCGGAAGTTTCCGAGGGCTTTACCAAAGGCACGGTGGGCAGCAGCACCATGCCGCACAAAATTAACCCGAAACTGGCCAAAGGGATTATCGCGAATTCCCAGAAACTGTACTCACTGCCGGGTGTCGGCATGTACTCCGCCGTCAGACCGTATGAGGGCGACAGCAGCTCTTATATGTTATTCGACGGACTGATCGAAGAAGCACTCGAACTGACCACCGAAGTGCTGCTGAGAACAGAAGAGCTCACCAGAACCATCGTACCTCATGAAGAAAGAATGCTGCACAACGTCATGAGAAACAAAGGGCTGGATAACACTGAGTACGTGATGATGAAAATGGCGGAAAAGCTGGGTAAAGATAAAGCTCACTCATTACTGTATGAGGAAGCGATCAAAACCGCCGCGGATGGTGAGGATTTCTACACAAACCTGACGAAAAACGACACCATTACCGCCGCCTTCAGCAATGAAGAAATCAAAGCAATGTTAGATCCGCGCGCGTATATTGGTCTGTCTGTCGAAATCGCCGAAAAAGAAGCAAAACGCGGTTCAGATGCTGCTCAGAAAATTAAAAAAGACTATCAGTAAATTACCGGGCTGACACAGGGAAAACCAAACCGGCACTCTGAGGAAACTCAGGTGCCGGTTTTTTTATGCATAATTTGCGGCTGATTGCGATCAGCGGGTGGTTTTCAGCGATTAGTTTTTGAAGTCGCTGCCACAAAGTGGTTAAATTAGCTGTATAAATTTTTTCCAACCGTGAATGAGGAAAACTATGCGGATTAAAATGTTACCCGGTGCGCTGGCACTGTTATTACTGGCAGGCTGTACGACCACGAACGAACTGAGCTCCGCCGGATCACAGGTCCGCTTTTCCGAAGAGCAGCCACCGGCAGAATGTCAGAAATTAGGTGAAGTTACCGGTGTACAGAGCAACTGGATGACCGGTGTCGGTAACGAAAGCAGCTCTATGCGCGGTGCGGCAAATGACCTGCGTAACAAAGCCGCCGCAATGGGCGGTAATGTGATTTATGGTCTCGGCAGCCCGGCTGAGTCAGCCATTGTGTCCAGCCTGATCCCGGTGGATAGCAAGCTTACTGGTCAGGTTTTTAAGTGCCCATAATTTCGCGTCATCCTTCCGTCCATAGCGGTGTTGGCTGCGCTCAGCGGCCCGGGTCACATACTGATGTATGCTCCCCGTGCCTCTTAGCTTGCCGCCTTGCTCTGAACGAAATGATTTAGCGAAATCCTGAGATTCTGATAAAAAACCGCCGTTAAAATTAACTGGTGGTTTTTTTATTCAGATGCAGAAAGCACAGGTAACAGGTAAAAAAGAACAGAAAGCATGCGGGCCATGGATGTGTTCACAGCGACTTTCTGCTTTTACCGGTTATCAGCATGGCACCGTAATCACGGTTTGTTGTATCTGTATTTACGAAAACGCACGGAAACTCAGCCAATCTTCACTGCCGCAGTGGCAATAAATGTCGGCAGATAATTATCGATAACAAAACGCGGGTTCGGTTGCCAGTCTTCATAAAAATCTGTCAGATGAAAACCGGCTTTCAGTTGTCCGCCGATTAAATCGGTCAGGGAATGACCAAACACAAAAGCCTCCTGCCGTGCCTGCTTTTCTGCCACCTGCTCTGGTGTTAAGGCTGCCAGTTCAGAGAACGGCATTTTATATGCCGGTCTGATAATGCCTTCTTCGCGGTATTTCACATCACGATCGCCGACAAAGACCACTGAATTAAAGAAACTGGCCAGCAGTGTGCCGCCGGTTTTCAGTACGCGGTGGCATTCACGCCATACCGGATTCACATCCGGGATATACAGATTGGAAATCGGATGGAACACGCAGTCAAAAGTACCATCCGCAAATGCGCTGAGATCCCGCATGTCGCCCTGTACCGCCTGCAGTGTCAGCCCGTCGCGCTGAGCAACCTGACGATCATGTTCAAGCTGTTTATCTGATAAATCAAACACCGTTACATCAGCACCGGCGGCAGCCAGTACCGGGGCCTGCTGACCACCGGCAGAGGCCAGACAGAGAATGCGTTTGCCTTTCACATCCCCCAGCCAGGTTTTCGGCAGCGGCAGCGGGGTGAGATGCACATCCCATTTCCCTTGTCTGGCAGCTGCAATCAGCTCCGCGCTGACCGGTGTTGACCACGCCTGCTGCTGTTCCGCCTGTTTATCCCACGCGGCCTGGTTTGAGGTTAAAAAGTCCGTCATAATCTGTACTCCATAATACACAATGAGCGTAATTTAACCTGTCTGAAGGTGCCTGTAAAATACTATTTCTTCAGATGACTGTGTTTACGGGGTAATACTCAGCTCTGACGCAGACGGAGATCGATCGGCGTTTTACTCGGTTCTCCGCCGATTTCCCGGGTCAGACGCGGTACCAGATACCCGGAAACACGCGGCAGAA
This sequence comes from Morganella sp. GD04133, assembly GCF_029835375.1. Lineage (NCBI taxonomy): Bacteria > Pseudomonadati > Pseudomonadota > Gammaproteobacteria > Enterobacterales > Morganellaceae > Morganella > Morganella sp. GD04133. Next base: position 14,269 of record NZ_JAODZS010000015.1, read on the forward strand.
GATCGTGCATGATGCGGCGGGCTTCGTCATCACTGATCAGAAAATGTCCCGCACCCTGTACTTTATCCAGCACATGCAGGTAATAAGGCAGAATACCGGCGTCAAACAGCGCGTTACTGAGCTGTGCCAGCACCTCTGCATTGTCATTCACATCACGCAGCAGAACGCTCTGATTGAGCAGGGTAACGCCGCTTTCACGCAACTGATTCATTTTTTCTTTCAATGCATCGTCGATTTCATTCGCGTGATTGATATGTGTGACTAAAATTATCTGTAGCCGTGAATCGCGGAAACGCGCGATCAGTCCCGGTGTGATGCGTTCAGGGATCACGACCGGCAGACGGCTGTGAATACGCAGCCGCTGAATATGGGGAATCGCTTCCAGTTGCGTCAGCAGCCAGTCCAGCTCATGGTCTTTTGCCATCAGCGGATCACCGCCGGAGAAAATGATTTCATTGAGTTCAGGATGGTTAGCGATATAATCGAGCGCCTGCTGCCAGTTATGTCTGGTGCCTTTATTGTCCTCATACGGGAAGTGACGGCGGAAACAGTAGCGGCAGTTGACCGCGCACCCGCCTTTTACTAACAGCAATGCCCGGTTGTGATATTTATGCAGTAGTCCCGGAACAACACTGTGTTGTTCATCCAGCGGATCGTCAGAGAACCCCGGGGTCAGGTCAAATTCAGCCCTGTGTGTCATGGTCTGAAGTAATAACGGATCGCGCGGATTGCCTTTTTCCATTTTGGCGATAAAAGGACGGGGGACACGCAGAGCAAACAACCGGCGGGCATCAGCACCGGCACGCCAGTTTTCGTCCTGTTCCAGACCTAATATTGCCAGCAGTTCTGTTGGGTTAGTGACAGAATCAGTGAGTTGATGCAGCCAGACTTCTCGGGCGGGTTGTTTTTGGGTTACAATATCGACCATTTTTTTGGCTATGCCATTTATTTAAAATTAGAGGATTTCCATGGCTACTTATAGTACCAACGAATTTCGCCAAGGTCTTAAAATTATGTTAGACGGCGAACCTTGCGTGGTTGTTGAAAGTGAGTTTGTTAAACCGGGTAAAGGTCAGGCATTCGCCCGTGTACGTCTGCGTAAACTGATCTCCAACAAACTGCTGGAGAAAACCTTCAAATCAACAGACTCTGCGGAAGGCGCTGATGTCATGGATCTGAACCTGACTTACCTGTATAACGACGGTGAGTTCTGGCACTTCATGAACAACGAAACCTTCGAGCAGCTGGCTGCGGATGAGAAAGCTATCGGTGATAACGCCAAATGGCTGATCGACCAGGCGGAATGTATCGTTACCCTGTGGGACGGCCGTCCTATCGCGGTTACCCCGCCGAACTTTGTTGAGCTGGAAATCACGGAAACCGATCCGGGCCTGAAAGGTGATACTGCCGGTACCGGCGGTAAACCAGCGACTCTGAGCACAGGTGCGGTGGTTAAAGTGCCTCTGTTCGTACAGATTGGTGAAGTAATCAAAGTTGACACCCGTTCAGGTGAATACGTTTCCCGCGTGAAATAAGATTACGTGATGAATTGCAAAATCGCCGCGGAAAAGATGAAGTAACGCCATAAAGCCGGACATTTTTAGTTAAGCGGTTTGTAAGGCCTGATTTCGGTATCTGACCGGAGTCAGGCTTTTTTTAGTTCGGTTTCCGGTATTCAGTGTTGTTCACTACAGGGTATCGCTCCCGGGCTTATTTTGACGAGTTCCTGATTGCCTTTATTGCGCAAATATTGCCCACGTTGAAACGCAAATTATTCGAAGAACACCTTTTTCGGGTGGTCCTGACTGACGTATTAATTATGTTGGTTCCTGCACGGAGCAATGGTGTTTCGGTCCAGTTGATTATTGGTTTACTCATACAAAATTCCTTTTCCGATTGATAAGATAGTTTGTGGCTACCCCTGATTGAGTAAACACATCGAATAGTCGAAGAGTGTCGATTCCTGCGTGACAAAGCCGGGGTAAGTCGGTATATAATTTTCGTCAAAGCACCAGGCCTCTTCGGTGCTTGTTGTCTGTTGAGGATGAATCATCAAACTTAATGAAGCAGACAACGTTTCAGGCGGAAGTTGCCTGTGTATCTCATGCAGCGGCATCATGTGTAAAACATTCCCCGGTGCCAGCTTTAAGGTCCGCTCCTCACCTAAAGAAGGTTTTACACCTGCTTTCAGCGGTATGTGATCAAGTATTGATCGCATGATTGTTGTATAGCCGTCTCCGCTGTAACCCACTGCATAGATTTCAAAGTCATGAGTGTGATTCACATCATAGATAAAAGTCCCTCTTTCATCCGGCGAGATAACCGGAGACCAAAATCCCAGCCGTACCGTAAATAAGTCACCGTGATGCAATATGAACCCGTAAGGACTATAAAGGCTGTTATGAGTGCTGAATCCATCTTTCCGGAGGGAGCGGTAAAGATGCTCACTCAGTAATGTACGGTTGGTTGCCAGCTGTTTTAAATCATCAATAATGCGTGTTTTGTCTTGTTGTAAGTCATAACTGTCCATGCGTTCAATGAATGTGCAGAGTTTCATATGACCTCACTGTATTGATCCAGCAAATCATCCATATGGCTATTTTTCAGCTGGCGCAGCAGCGGTACATAATTCGGCGCAGCCAGCGGATCTTTCTGATAAATTACCTGAAACGCCCGCCAGGCGACTGCGGGGTGATAATGATAAATCAGTTCTTCAGCCACCTTACAGGCCCCGGGATCCTGAATTGATTCAAGTAATTCAAGGCTGACGAGATAGCGGGCGGCACTATCATCATGGGGGAACCAGGCAATTTTGTGTAACGAATCACGGTTAAAAACACAAATGTCGGCAGTGAGATCCGGCAAATTGATACTGCCGATAAACGCCGGATTACCACTATCCGACGGAATATAGTCGAATAAAGTGTGCCGGCCATCAATAACAAGGGGATTGTTCTCACTGATGGTCACACGTTCTTTTATCGTTAGCTGTTCTTCGGTAATGCGGTATAACTGAACGGTAAAAGACTGATTGTTTATGGCAAACAAAATACTGTGCCCGGGTACTGAGTATAACTCTGCAGATTTCGCAGTATGCAGTATTTTGATACTGATATTACCGAAATCCGTATAGTGCAGAGTCAGTGTATTCGTGTGCAGGTTGACAACATCAAGAATCGCGGCCTGATGTAAGGTTGTATCGGTACGTTTTATCCGGTCATACACTGTATTGCTGATGCTTTTAACCTCTGCCGTCATATCCAAATTTTTAATTAAAGAAATTATTTCCTCAGGACTGATTTTTTCTGAAAGACATTCGGTAATGATTGTCACGTTATCTACCTTTTATGCAGTGAAAAATGTGTTTTATTAAACGTTATCTGTTTTTTCACACCAAATATTGGCTGATTAATATCCGTTTTCTCTGGTGATATTTATGGTCTTATGTAATAACGACATATTATTATTTTAAGTGTTCATAGGTATATAATAATTTTAGAGCTGCAATATCTATAAATTAATAGCTTATTGTTTGTTAGTACCCCGGGAGGATCGCTATATGTGAAGTCCGGTCAAGGCTGTACTCTCATGTGTGTATATAATGATATCGGTGGTGGAATATAAAAAGCCCCTTAATAATTTGTTGTGCAATTATTGAGGGGCGGCTCAGAGATCTTACTGTATTTTTTATCGGTCAGTCATATCCACAGTGGTATCACTGAATAATTTGCGGTATCACCGATAGCAGAGATTATTTTTATTATTAATTCCGCCATCCGGTGATGTCACGCCGGAACAGCCGAGAATACTGTCAAATAACTCATGATGGAAAAATGTCCGTGTCCGGCTGTTTTCTTTCAGGTTATCAAACAGGGACGGGTTATTATTGATGTAGGTATCCGACATCCAGACAATAAACGGTACACGGAACTGCTCCGGCGGGGCAATATGCCGTGGTGTGCCGTGCAGCTGCATCCCGTTATTTTCGCCCAGGGATTCCCCGTGGTCGGAGGTATAAAAGACAATCGCATTTTTGTCTTTTAATTTTTCTGTCAGTTCATGCAGCAAATGATCGGTATATAAGATCGAATTATCGTAGGCGTTAATTTCTTCCTGCACACTGCATTTGGTGCCCGTATCTGTACATTCCGGCATATATTTGCGGAATTCAGGCGGATAGCGTTTGGAATAAAGATGATGTGAGCCTTTGGTATGTAAAATAATCAGGTTCTGCCCCTGCTTTTTACGGGCGAGCATATCATCAACTTCGTCCATCAGTAATTCATCACGGATAGCTTTGCCCGGCGTTCTGTTCTGAGCGGTGATCATTTCACGGATCAGATAGTTATCCAGGTCGAGCCGGTTATAGAACCAGACTTCACTTTGCATGGAAAATAGTTCGGAATAAAACCCGTTCTGTTTCATTACCGAGAAAACATTATTTTCGGTGACTGTCCGCTGTTCGTTATCTTTTACGCCGCCTTCACGCACAAACATACAACGCAGTGATAATTTGGTGGAGGTATCACAGGAGCGGCCTTTAAAGGCGATAACGTTTTTATCGGCGGATAATAATGGCGTTGTTTCACGTTCATAGCCGAGTAACTGCATATGATCCCAGCGGGCGGTTTCGCCTATCACAAAAACCACATATAAATCGTCATTCTGCGGTGCCGGGGTGTAAGTAAATTCATCGGCCGGATCGAATAAATCGATTTCATTAAAGGTGTCGTCATATTTGACTACCGCATACTGTACCAGCGGCACAATCCAGTTGGTTGGTAAATAAGAGTAACTCAGCTCTCCGCCATAACTCGACACATCAATAGTGCCGTTCATTTCAATTTTTTTCTGATTGGCATCCGCCAGTTTTAAATAACCGAAAATCACAACCGGAATAACAACAAACGTAAACAGAGCGAGTGCCCGGCGGCGTGATGCTGTTTGTATGCGTGTTTTTTTTGCCGACCAGATCAGAAATAAAGCCGGAACGGAAAGCAGTGAAAACCAGAGATAAAAATGCCCGCCGACCGCTTCCTGTGACAGTTCAACACTGTCCGTTGCCAGCGTGGAGACTAAAATTCCGTAACCGATAATCACGTCATAAAACATCACGTAATAACTGACGGCGATACTGACCAGGATAATAAAGCTGGTGAGAATTTTAAAACTCAGCAGCCCGGTTTGGGCAATCAGCCGGAATAAGAAGAAGCTGAACAGAACATTGACAAAAATTTCAGCAATCAGATAAAGGGAACCATAGTCACCGCTCAGTAATAACTGATTCTGAGCGCGGGAAAAATAGACGGTGTAGTTGAGAAAAAAGCCCAGAAACAGGGCAAGAACAGCAGAAACAACATATTCATTTCGTAGTGTGTTTAATAACGGACGTATAGGCATCGGGTACATCACTTCATCGCTAAAGAGAGTTAGAGAAACGATTAGTTACTTGGTTCAATATTTATTCATTAATCATTTGCATCATAACTGATGGCAGCAGACCGCATGACATTTTTGTCGTCATTAGTGTCGAACCGACAGTTATCCCCGCCTGAAAATCACGACAATATACTGATAAACAGACTTTTTTACATATGGCATGAAAAATGCTTAACAAGGGTATCAAACTATATGACTCGTCTGATTTTTCTGGAGGGTGGGGCGAATGAATCGCTTTGTTATTGCCGACCCGCATCTTTGTATCGGATGTAATACCTGTATGGCGGCCTGTTCTGAGACGCATAAACAGCAGGGATTACAAACACATCCGAGATTGAATGTGGTGAAAATCGGGGAACTGACCGCGCCGATGCTTTGTCGTCAGTGTGATGATGCTCCGTGTGCCCGTGTGTGTCCGGTGAATGCCATTACACACGAAAAGGGCATGATCGTGCTGAATGAAAGCCTGTGTATCGGCTGTAAATTGTGCGGTCTGGTCTGTCCGTTCGGGGCTATTACCCCGTCAGGCAGTAAACCTGTCGATATGCCGGACTTCTTTGAACAGTATGTGCCGCAGGAGATGCTGCTGGATGTGCCGGACAGTCTGCCGACCATGAACCCGTTCCTGGCATGGAATGCCGGTATCCGTAATATCGCGGTGAAATGCGATTTGTGTGATTTCAGTGAAGAAGGCCCGGCGTGTGTGAAAGTGTGCCCGACCGATGCCCTCCATCTCGTTGAAGAGAATCAGCTGGAAAACGAAAGTGCGAAACGCCGTACCGCATCTGTCGATGCGATGCCGCCGGAGTTCGACATTTTCGTCTCAGGACAGGAGAGCCGCAAATGACATCTCTTGAATTACTCTTATGGTCCGTTGCCCTGTATACCGCCGGCGGTTTTATTTCGCTGCTGTTTAAACAGCAGGAAAAAATGGCGGTGTATGTTGCCGGGCTCACGGCGATTGCCGGCGGGATCCTCGGTTTATTCAGTGCCGTTCCGGTGCTGATGAGCGGCGAAACACTGACGTTTTTCGCTCAGGGACCTTTCCCGTTCGCCCATTTTGTCGTCCGCCTCGACAGTCTCGCTGCCTTTATGGTGATGGTGATTTCGCTGCTGGTGACCGTCAGCGCCCTCTATTCCCTGAACTATGTGCAGGAATATCTGGGACGCGGCGCGTGGAGCATGGGTTTCTTCCTGAACCTGTTTATCGCCTCCATGGTTGCCCTGGTGGTGATGGATAACGCCTTCTGGTTCATCATTCTGTTTGAAATGATGTCGCTGGCCTCCTGGTTCCTGGTGATTGCGGATCAGGATGACAAATCCATCCGCGCCGGTCTGCTCTACTTCTTTATTGCCCACGCCGGTTCCGTGCTGATCATGATCGCCTTCTTCCTGATGTGGCGCGAAAGCGGCAGTCTGGATTTCGATTCCTTCCGTCAGCTTTCACTGTCTCCGGCAATGGCCTCTGTGGTCTTCCTGCTGGGCTTCTTCGGCTTCGGTGCCAAAGCGGGTATGTTACCGCTGCACAGCTGGCTGCCGCAGGCTCACCCGGCGGCACCGTCTCACGCCTCCGCACTGATGTCCGGTGTGATGGTGAAAATCGGTATCTTCGGGATCATTAAAGTCGGTATCGACCTGCTGGGGGCAACCCAGGGCTGGTGGGGTATCGTGGTACTGGGCTTCGGCGCGGTCTCTTCTGTTCTCGGTGTTATGTATGCGCTGGCGGAGCATGATATCAAACGTCTGCTGGCGTGGCACACCGTGGAAAACATCGGGATTATCCTGATGGGCGTCGGTGTGGCAATGGTCGGTATGGCGAATGATATGCCGGTGCTGGCGACGATTGGTCTGCTCGGCGCGATTTATCACCTGCTCAACCACGCGGTGTTTAAAGGTCTGTTGTTCCTCGGTGCCGGTGCGGTGATTTACCGTATTCATACCCGTGATATGGAAAAAATGGGCGGCCTCGCCAAACTGATGCCGCTGACCGCAACCGCGTTCTTAATCGGTTGTATGGCGATTTCTGCATTACCGCCGCTCAACGGCTTTGTCAGTGAGTGGTACACCTATCAGTCACTGTTTTCAATGAGCCATGACGGCACATTCATCATGAAAATCAGTGGTCCGATCGCCATTGTGATGCTGGCAATTACCGGTGCACTGGCGGCGATGTGTTTCGTGAAAGTATACGGAGTCAGCTTCTGCGGCGGTGCGCGCAGTGAAGCCGCCACCCATGCCCGCGAAGTACCGTGGACAATGACTGCCGCAATGCTGATTTTGGCGGTGGTGTGTGTGCTGCTGGGTGTTGGTGCGAGTGTGATTGCACCGGTGCTGGCGAAAGTGGCGATGACCCTGACCTCCGGCACGGATGTGACAGTGGCACAGGGCGCGATGCTGGTACCGGATTCCGCTGCTCAGGCCATGATTTCTCCGGCCATGACATTCCTGTTACTGCTGGCGCTGCCGCTGATCCCGTTCATCATCTATCTGGTCTTCAAAGGTAAACAGATGGGCTTCCGCCGCAAAGGCGACGCCTGGGCGTGTGGTTATGCATGGGAGCGGGATATGTCGGTGTCTGCCGGGGGCTTTACCCAGCCGCTGCGCTCAATGTTTGCGCCGCTGTACCGCATGCGCAAACAGCTTGATCCGTCAGCCCGCCTGGCTCACGCCTTAGACGTGACCAAAGCCGGGGCCGGAAAAGTCGAGCCATTCTGGGATGAACGCATTATTTATCCGCTGGTGCGCGGGATTAACCGTTTCGCCAAACGCATTCAGTGCCTTCAGGGCGGGGATTTCAGACTTTACTGTCTGTATGTCGTGGCCGCGCTGGTTGTTCTGCTTGTTGTGATTGCGGCGTAAGGAGAGAAACCATGTCGATTCAGGATACACCTACATTGATGACGGGGCTCTTCGCAGTAGTTCAGGCGATTTTCCTGCTGCTGCTGACGCCGCTGTTTACCGGCATCTCCCGTCAGATCCGCGCAAAAATGCACTCCCGTCAGGGGCCGGGCATTATGCAGGATTACCGTGACATCATCAAATTACTGAAACGCCAGTCTGTGGCACCGCGTGATTCCGGGTTTATTTTCCGGGTGATGCCGTATGTGCTGCTCGGCAGCATGCTACTGCTGGCGATGGCGCTGCCGGTTGTCACCACAACGTCACTGTTCAGCGGGGCAGGCGACCTCATCATCATCTTATATATTTTCGCGCTGTTCCGCTTTTTCTTCTCCCTGTCCGGTCTGGATACCGGCAGCCCGTTCGCCGGTATCGGTGCCAGCCGTGAGCTGACCCTCGGCGTGCTGGTGGAGCCGATTCTGTTCCTCGGCCTGCTGGTGGTTGCGCTGATTGCCGGTTCGACCAATATCGGCAGCATCAGTGCTGTGATGAGTCAGGGCTGGGTATCACCGACCGCCACCTTGCTGGCTATGCTGGCCTGTGGGTTCGCGACCTTTATCGAAATGGGCAAAATCCCGTTCGACGTCGCGGAAGCCGAGCAGGAACTGCAGGAAGGGCCGCTGACCGAGTACTCCGGTTCCGGTCTGGCGCTGGTGAAATGGGGGATCGGCCTGAAACAGGTGGTTGTGGCTGTGCTGTTTCTCTCAATTTTCTTCCCGTTCGGCAGTGCATCCGTTCTGACCGCAGGCAGTCTGCTGCTGGCGCTGGGACTGATGCTGGTAAAACTGCTGGTGATTTTCGTTCTGGCATCGCTGGTCGAAAACAGTCTGGCCCGTGGTCGTTTTCTGCTGACGCATCATGTGACCTGGTTAGGATTCGGCGTGGCTGCGCTCGGATTCGTGTTCTATCTCACCGGTCTGTAAGGAGCGATAAAGCATGTTAGAAAATATTGCACTGGCGACCCTGCTGATTCCGTTTGCCGGGGCGTTGCTGGTCAGTGTCCTGCCGACGCGCATGGCCCCGTGGCTGAGTACCTTAGTCGCGCTGCTGGCCTCTCTCGGTACGGCGGCACTGGGCTGGCTGTATCTCGACGGCGGTAAGACTGCCACCACACTGGAACTGGTTCAGGCCGGAAATATCGCCCTGTTCGGCTTTACCGTTGACGGTGTCAGCACTCTGATTGCGTTTGCGGTGGTATTCCTCGGTTTCCTGATTTGTCTGTACTCCACCGGCTACCTGACGGAAGGTAACCGCGAGCACGCCCACGGACCGACCCGCCGTTATTATGCCTTCCTGCTGATTTTTATCGGCGCAATGGCGGGCGTGGTGCTGTCATCCACCATTCTGGGGCAGTTACTGTTCTTTGAAATCACCGGTGGCTGTTCATGGGCGCTGATTGGTTATTACCAGACAGAAAAAGCCCAGCGTTCCGCAATGAAAGCGCTGCTGATCACACACGTCGGTTCCCTCGGTCTGTTTATTGCGGCGGCAACCCTGTTTATCAGTACCGGTACGTTTGCCCTGAGCGCGATTAACCAGCTGAATGAGGCACAAAGCCTGATCGTCTTCGGCGGGATCCTGTTTGCGGCATGGGGTAAATCAGCCCAGCTGCCGTTACAGGCCTGGCTGCCGGACGCAATGGAAGCGCCGACACCGGTGAGTGCGTATCTGCACGCCGCGTCTATGGTGAAAGTGGGGGTTTACATCTTTGCCCGCAGCATCATGTCGTCTGACCATGTGCCGGAAATTATCGGCTGGGTCGGCGTGGTGATGGCCGTTATCACGCTGGTGTATGGTTTTATGATGTATCTGCCGCAGAAAGATATGAAACGTCTGCTGGCCTGGTCAACCATCACCCAGCTGGCGTATATCTTCCTCGCGTTATCGCTGTCCATCTTCGGATCCAAAGAAGCCTTTGACGGCGGTATCGCGTACATCTTTAACCACGCGTTTGCCAAGAGTCTGTTCTTCCTGGTGGCCGGTGCGCTCAGCTACAGCTGCGGAACCCGTATGCTGCCGCGTCTGCGTGGTCTGTCAAAACGCTATCCGCTGCTGGGTGTCGGTTTCTGTGTAGCTGCGCTGGCGATTGCCGGTGTGCCGCCGCTTAACGGCTTCTTCAGTAAATTCCCGATTTTCGCGGCCGGTTTCGCGTTATCTGAACAGTTCTGGATCTTCGCGCCAATCATGGTGCTGGTGCTGATCGAATCCGTTGCCAGCTTTGCCTGGCTGCTCTACTGGTTCGGCAAAGTTGTGCCGGGCGAGCCGAGCGAAGACGTGGCAAACGGAACCCCGGTTCCGGCAGCAATGCAGTGGGTTATCGGCCTGCTGATTGTGATGTCGTTCTGTTCAAGTGTTATCGCCGTCATCTGGCTCGGTTAAGGGAGAGAAAGTATGACTGGTTCCATTATTGTGAACAATCTCGCGGGGCTGATGATGATCACCTCGCTGCTGGTCATCGGGGCAAAGCGCCCGGTGGCTTCCTGCTGGTTCTATGCACTTCAGTCGCTGGTGCTGATGGCGATTTTCGCCACGCTGTCACAGACACTGGATGCACCGCAGCTGGGCATGTGGGCGATCACCGCCTTCGCGACCAAAGTGGTGCTGGTGCCGCTGATTATGGGCTACGCCTTCCGCAAACTGTCTGATCCGACCGCCAACGGCGGCGTGATAAGTCCGGCCTGGCTGATGCTGGCTGCGGCGGTGATTGTGGTGCTGTGCTGGTTTGTGGTCGAACCGGTGAAACTGCCGATGGTGGCGGATCTGAAACCGGCGCTGGCAGTTTCTCTGGGTCACTTTATGCTGGGCTTACTCTGCATCGTGACACAGCGCAACATCCTGAAACAGGCATTCGGTTACTGCCTGATGGAAAACGGATCGCACCTGACACTGGCTCTGCTGGCGTATAAAGCGCCGGAGCTGGTGGAAATCGGTATCGCGACGGACGCCATTTTCGCTGTGATTATCATGGCGGTGCTGGCACGTAAAATCTATCGCACGCTCAACACACTGAACGTGGATCAACTGACCGCGCTGAAGGGGTGATGAGATGAGTCAAACCATGTTGTTAACGTTATTAATGGCAACGCCGCTGGTGATTTCACTGCTGGCATTTGCCTGCCGCCTGGCGGGCGGCGGGGCGAAAGGTGTGGTCACCCTGGTGCATACCATCGGTATCTCCCTGATGCTCGTCTTCTCACTGTGGATGGTGTACACCATCAGTGCGGAAGGTGACCTGCTGATGGCGAACCGCTGGATCCACCTGGACAGCCTGGCCGGGTTATTCCTGGCGATCCTCGGGATTGTCGGTTTCCTGACCGGTCTGTATTCCATCGGTTACATGAACCACGAAGTGAATGACGGTGAAGTGAGTGTGGCAACACTCTGTAACTATTACGGTTTCTTCCATCTGTTCCTGTTCACCATGCTGCTGGTGATCACCAGTAACAACCTGATCCTGATGTGGGCGGCAGTAGAAGCCACCACACTCAGCTCCGCATTCCTGGTGGGTATCTACGGACAGCGCTCTTCTCTGGAAGCGGCGTGGAAATACATCATCATCTGTAGTGTGGGGGTGGCGTTTGGTCTGTTCGGCACCATCCTCGTGTATGCGAATGCGGCGAGTGTGATGCCGGATCCGGAACTGGCTATCTTCTGGACTGAAGTGCTGAAACATACCGCGCTGCTGGATCCGACCCTGATGCACCTGGCCTTTGTGTTTGTGCTGATTGGTTTCGGGACCAAAACCGGTTTGTTCCCGATGCACGCCTGGCTGCCGGATGCGCACAGTGAAGCGCCGAGCCCGGTCTCCGCGCTGTTGTCTGCGGTTCTGCTGAACTGCGCACTGCTGATCATCATCCGTTACTACATCATTATCACCTCCGCTATCGGCGGGGAATTCACTCAGACACTGCTGCTGGTCTTCGGGCTGCTCTCTGTGGCGGTGGCGGCGTTCTTCATCCTTATTCAGCGTGATATGAAACGTCTGCTGGCGTACTCCAGTGTGGAAAACATGGGGCTGATTGCCGTGGCGCTGGGTATCGGCGGTCCGCTGGGTGTGCTGGCTGCACTGCTGCACACACTGAACCACAGCCTGGGCAAAACCCTGCTGTTCTGCGGTTCCGGTAACGTGTTACTGAAGTACGGCACCCGTGATATCACGGTGGTCAAAGGGATGCTGCGCACCATGCCGTTTACGGCGGTTGTCTTTGCGGGCGGCGCGCTGGCACTCGGCGGTATGCCGCCGTTCAACGTGTTCCTCAGTGAGTTTATGACGGTGGTTGCGGGTCTGGCGGCGGATCATTTCTGGCTGACGCTGCTGCTTTTGATCCTGCTCACTATCGTCCTCGGCGGGTTGGTTAGAATGGTATCGAAAACCCTGTTCGGCGCACAGCCTGACTGCGTGTCACGCGGCGAGGCAGGGATCCTGACGACATTGCCGATGGCCATCCTCATTGTACTGATGCTGGTGATGGGCACCCACATTCCGCAGCCGGTCAGCCGTCTGCTCGAAAATGCCGCCACTATTGTCCTGACGGACAGTGCATTACCAGGTACAGAATTAACCACCCCGGACTACCGCTGGCCGTGGGGTGTTGATACAACATCCACATCATCGCAGGAGAAATAAACGTGAGCTATCAGAATTACACAGATACCCTTCAGGGCGTTCGTAAAGGCGCGGGCTATCTGGCACAGGTCCGCGAGAAATTTCCCCATGCGGTGCTGGAAGAGGAGTGGCAGACTGCCAACCAGCTGACCATCACCATCAAAACAGAAATGCTGCCGGAAGTGGTGGAGTTTCTGTACTACGGCTGCGGCGGCTGGCTGCCGGTGCTGTGGGGTAACGATGAGCGTCCGCTGAACGGGCAGTTCGCGGTTTACTATGCACTCTCTATGGAAGAGGGTGAAAAATGCTGGGTGACTGTGAAGGCGTATGTCAGCCCAATCACCCAGGAATTCCCGTCTGTCACACCGCGCGTGCCTGCGGCGGTGTGGGGCGAACGTGAGATCCGTGATATGTACGGGCTGCGCCCGGTGGGTCTGCCGGATGAGCGCCGCCTGGTGCTGCCGGATGACTGGCCGGATGATCTCTATCCGCTGCGCAAAGATACTATGGATTACCGTCAGCGCCCGGCACCGACCACCGATACCGAGACTTACGAGTTTATCAACGACAGCAAAAAAGATGCGCGCGTTGTGCCAATCGGCCCGCTGCACATCACGTCGGATGAACCGGGGCACTTCCGTCTGTTTGTTGACGGGGAGCGGATTGTCGATGCAGACTACCGGATGTTCTACGTCCACCGTGGTATGGAAAAACTGGCGGAAACCCGTATGGGGTATAACGAAGTCACTTTCCTGTCTGACCGTGTGTGCGGCATCTGCGGCTTTACCCACAGCGTGGCGTACACCACATCGGTGGAAAATGCGCTGGGGATTTATGTGCCGCAGCGTGCGCACACTATCCGCAGCGTGCTGCTGGAAGTGGAGCGTCTGCATAGTCACCTGCTGAACATCGGTCTTGCCAGCCACTTCACCGGCTTTGATACCGGCTTTATGCAATTCTTCCGTGTGCGTGAAAAATCCATGACCATGGCTGAATTGCTGACCGGTGCCCGTAAAACGTACGGAACCAACCTGATCGGCGGTGTGCGCCGTGACTTTCTCAAAGAGCAGCGGGTGAAAACCATTCAGCTGGTCCGCGAGATGCGTGCGGATGTCACTCAGCTGGTGGATATGCTGCTGAGCACGCCGAATATGGAACAACGCACGGTCGGCGTCGGTCGTCTGGACCCGAAAGTGGCCCGTGATTACAGCCCGGTCGGCCCGATGATCCGCGCCAGCGGCTTTAAGCGTGATGTGCGTTTTGATCATCCGTTTGCTGATTACGGCAACCTGCCGAAAACCCTGTTTACCATGGATGGCTGTGATGTTTACTCCCGTGTCATGGTGCGTGTGAAAGAAACCCTCGATTCACTCGCCATGATCGAATACGCGCTGGATAACATGCCGGAAGGGCCGATTCTGACTGAAGGCTTTACCTATCAGCCGCACAAATTTGCCCTGGGTTACACCGAAGCACCGCGCGGGGAAGATATCCACTGGAGCATGCTGGGGGATAACCAGAAACTGTTCCGCTGGCGCTGCCGTGCGGCTACTTACGCTAACTGGCCGGTGCTGCGCTACATGCTGCAGGGCAATACCGTGTCCGATGCGCCGCTGATTATCGGCAGCCTTGACCCTTGCTACTCCTGTACTGACCGCGTGACGCTGGTGGATGTGAAAAAACGCAAAGCGAAAACCGTGGCGTACAAAGAGATCGAGCAGTACAGCATCGATCGCAAACATTCACCGCTGAAATAAGCCGGAGGGAATACCATGTTTAAACTGTTTAAGACCCTCCGCAATGCGGGGACAGCAACGGTCAAATACCCGTTCAAACCACTGGAAGTGGCGCACGGATTCCGTGGCAAGCCGGAATATGTGCCGGAACAGTGTATCGCCTGCGGTGCCTGTATTTCTGCCTGTCCGGCAAACGCCCTGACGATGGAAACAGATCTTGAAAGCGGTGAACGCCGCTGGCAGTTATTCCTCGGCCGCTGCATTTACTGTGCGCGTTGCGAGGAAGTCTGCCCGACCAGAGCTATCCATCTGACCGAGGAGTTTGAAACGGCGGTGATGAACAAGGCGGATCTCTATATGAAAGGGACATTCCGCTTACAGCACTGCCGCCAGTGCGGGGAAGCCTTCGCACCGAAAAAATCCGTGGAATATGCCATGGCGCTGATGGTGGCGTCCGGTGTTGAAGAGAGCGGCATTGAAGCCTTGCGGCCGATGTATGAAACCTGTCCGTCCTGTAAGCAGAAAAATAACCTGCTGAACAATGACCGTCAGAACTTCCGTCTGCATATTGAGGGAGAAAAATCATGAGTTTGCCTGAAATCCCGGTGAACCATCATGTCAGTGAACCGCTGAAGATGGATGAGCAGGTGGAGAAACTGAAAAGCACGCTGCTGAAAGATATCAAACGTTCAGCCTATGTTTACCGTGTGGACTGCGGCGGCTGTAACGGCTGTGAGATTGAGATCTTCTCCGCCATTACCCCGGTCTTTGATGCGGAGCGTTTCGGGATCAAAGTGGTGGCCTCGCCGCGTCACGCGGATATTCTGCTGTTTACCGGTGCGGTGACCCGCGCGATGCGGATGCCGGCACTGCGGGCGTATGAATCCGCACCGGATCCGAAAATCTGTATCTCTTATGGCGCCTGCGGCTGCGGCGGCGGTATCTTCCATGATCTGTATTGTGTCTGGGGCGGCAGTGAGCATATCGTGCCGATTGATGTCTGGATCCCGGGCTGTCCGCCGACACCGGCAGCAACTATCTACGGTTTTGCCGTGGCGCTGGGTCTGCTGAATCAGAAACTGAAAGGTCAGGATCATGTTGAGGCGGATGATGAGCGTGTGGAACTGCTGCTGCCGTCCGTTCCGCTGGCAACCCGTGTGATGATTGAACGCGAAGCGCGCCGTCAGGCCGGTTATTATCAGGGGCGTGAAATCAGTGATCGCTTCCTGACACTGCTGGAAAACGCCACACCGGAACAGGTGAAAGGCACAATGCAGACCTGGATGGATGAAGAGCAGGATCCGCGTTTGCGCGAAATCGTGAACCGCCTGGTGACCGTATTACAACAAGGAGGCATTCATGCCTGAACAGACACCCGATCATGCAGACACTGACGGAAAAGTGATCTTCTGGTCGCTGAGACAAAAGTTTGTCGACAGTGACGATGATGTGCCGGAAGAGGCTCAGCAGGTGATGTACTACTCACTGGCAATCGGCCACCACGTTGGCATGATTGATTGTCTGAATACGGAGTTCATCTGCCCGCTCAGCGGTTATCAGTCCTGGGTGAATGCGCTTCCCGAAGGGGAGGCGCGCCGCAAATTGCAGGGACTTATCACCTTCGGTGAAATCAATATCGATTCCACGCATACCAATATGCTGGCACTGGCACTGGATCCGCTGACGAAGGATAAAAATCCGGACTTCCGCGAATGGAGTGCCACGCTGATCCGCCTGCTGGGGGAGATTGAGCGTGAACCGGCAATTTACCTGATAGTGAAGCGCCGCCCATGAGTGAAATGACTGCAAAAAATGTGATGCTGGCGGTCGGTAACAGCATGATGGGCGATGATGCGGCAGGACCAATGCTGTTTGATCTGATGGAAGCGAATCCGGTTGACGGCTGGATCGCCGTTAACGGCGGCAGCGCACCGGAGAATGTGGCACACCAGGTGCGGGCACTGAAACCGGAACGTCTGCTGATTGTGGATGCGGCGGATATTGGCCTGAATCCCGGAGAGATCCGCATTATTGACCCGGATGATATCGCAGAGATGTTTATCATGAGTACGCATAATCTGCCGCTCAACTTTCTTATTGATCAACTGAAAGAAGATATCCCTGAGGTGATTTTCCTGGGTATTCAGCCGGATCTGGTCGGGTTTTATATGCCGGTTAATGAGAAGGTCACCCGTGCGGTACAGCGGATTTATGACGCGCTGCCGGCCCGGGAAGGGTTGGACGGATTTGTATTATTTGAAGGTGAGGAAGAGGACGAATTCTGAGTCGTCGTCTTTTTTGCCGGATATAATCCGGTTATGATTAAATAACGCCGTACTGATAGCAGATGACGGCGTTTTTTATTACCACTCAGCCGACAATCGGGCCTTGTTTGGTGATGCAGTTATCTTCATTCAGACGCAGTTTCAGTGATCTGGCTGCCATTTCATTTTCTGTTGGCGTTCCGGCAAATTTGAAGCCTTTGCGTAACAGGTTGGTTGTATAGTATTTGTTATACATAAACGACCAGACAATTGAAATAAAGAGGCCGCCGATTCCCATCGTCAGAAAGCTGATAATACAGGCGACAACAAAGACCCCGATAAAGGTCATAAAATCCTTGCGGAATAAGCTCGGAAACGCGCCAAACAGCAGTGTTGTCCAGGAATAACCGTAAAAACCGGTCACAATTTCACCTGTTTTCGGGTTTTCCATCATAATTTTAATTGCCATATATTTCCCTATCATAATAATCGATCATAAAAAGTCATTATATTCAATTTTCCTGGTTTATCGATAGTTAATTAAAATTATTTCTTTTTACTCTCACTGGTAACGTGCCGCTGATTACCTGTATTTTTCACAGGTAGTTGTACTGATTTGATAAAATCACATGCGTAAAAATAGTTAATATTTTTATATAATATTTTACTATTATTTTGCGTTTTATTTCTGTGTTATTAATTTTTATGATGTTAAACAGAGGGGATATCAAAGAAAGATCGCGCAATACGGTGACAGAAGCGTAACAGATGAATTTATGGCCGGAATTTGATATATCCGTAAACCGGTTTTTTTTATGGTACATCGGTCTTTTTACTCTGAGTGATGTGCCATGAAAAAAAATGCTGTTGTTATTTCGCTTGTTTTACTGCTGTCTGCCTGTGCCACCAAACAATACCCGCAGGCTGCAGCGATATCCGGCGAGGAATCGGTCTTAATGAACTGTCATGATATTAAAACGGAAATTGCCAAAACCCGCAGTATTGAGCAGGAAATTGAGAAAACCGGTAAATTTGACGGTAAAACGATATTAGGGTTTCTGGGGGATTTTGGTATCGGAAACGGGATTGCCAAAGGGGATGCCCGCGAAAAAGTCTCTGCCCGTCTGGGGCAGCTGATGCGTTTACAGGAAAATAACTGCCGCTGATGTATAAAAAAATACCGCAATCATTTGCGGTATTTTTACCTGAGATCCGTTGTGCGGCTCAGCAGCATTTCGGGCCGCCTTTGCTGCCGTAACGGGCATCCTGACGATCGCGGAAAAACTCTTCATAGGTCATCGGTGTCTGATCAGGATGGGTGTTTTTCATGTGTTGTACATAGTTATCGTAATCCGGCACACCAATCATCATTTTGGCGGTCTGACCGAGATAACGTCCTGCTTTTGCGAGAGTATCAAACATAATTATGACCCTGAACCTGTTGCGTACGGAGGAGCGGCAGACAAACTGCCGCTCCTTATTTCACCAGTATATCAGATTTTAGTGGGCAGATTTGCTGTTTGCCACTAAATCAAGATAGTTTTCCGGCATTGGTTCGTACGGTGTTTCGTTGTCCGTCGGTTTGTCGGATTTCAGGGCTTTCAGCGCGGTCTTCAGTGAGAAGATCGCCAGCACCACCACGACAACCATAAAGAACAGTGTCAGACCGGCATCAAGACGGTTGTTAAACACCAGTTGTGACAATTGTGAGGCAGTGTACTGCGACGGAATATTACCGCTGTCAATCATTGCCTGGAACTTATTCGCTACTGCCAGGAAGCCGACACGGGCATCTTCGCTGAACACTTTTTCCCAGCCTGCGGTCATGGTACAGATTAACAGCCACGCCATCGGCACCAGGGCCACCCAGGCGTAAGCCTGGCGTTTCATCTTGAACAGCACCACTGCGCACAGCATCAGTGCCATACCGGCCAGCATCTGGTTGGCGATACCGAACAGCGGCCACAGGGTGTTAATGCCCCCGAGCGGATCGACCACGCCCTGATGCAGGAAGTAACCCCATGCCAGTACACACAGTGCGGTGGCGACCAGGTTGGCAGGCAGGGAATCTGTCCGTTTCAGTGCCGGGGAAATCACACCCAGTAAGTCCTGTAACATAAAGCGGGCGGAGCGCGTACCGGCATCCACGGCAGTCAGGATAAACAGCGCTTCAAACAGGATGGCGAAGTGATACCAGAAGGAGACATCCATCAGGCCGCCGAGCGCTCCGTGCAGAATATAGGCCATACCGACAGCGAGTGTCGGCGCGCCCCCTGCGCGGGAGATAATACTCTGTTCACCGACTTCATTGGCGATATTGGTTAAGGTTTCCGGGGTTATCTGGAAGCCCCAGCTGCTGACCACACTGGCGGCAGAGGCGACCACATCCGTGGTACCGGCCGGTGCCAGCATTGCCATCGGGCTGTTCATGGCGAAGTACACACCCGGGTCGATCACACAGGCGGCAACCAGTGCCATAATCGCCACAAACGATTCCATCAGCATGCCGCCGTAACCGATAAAGCAGGCCTGGTTTTCGTTAGCCAGCATTTTCGGCGTGGTACCGGAAGCAATCAGGGCGTGGAAGCCGGAGACCGCACCACAGGCAATGGTGATAAACAGGAACGGGAACAGATCCCCTGCCCAGACCGGGCCGGTGCCGTCGACAAATTTAGTCAGCGCAGGCATTTCCAGCATCGGACGCATAATCAGGATACCGATCGCCAGACCGACGATTGTCCCGATTTTCAGGAAGGTAGACAGATAATCACGCGGTGCCAGCAGTAACCAGACCGGCAGAACCGCCGCGACAAAGCCGTAACCGACCAGCATCCAGGTTAACTGTACGCCGTCATAATCAAAATACGGTGCCCAGGTCGGGCTTTCCGCTACCCAGCCGCCGGAGATAATGGCGAACACCAGGAAAATCAGACCGATAACAGACACTTCCCCGACACGTCCTGGACGGATGTAGCGGGTGTAAATCCCCATAAAGAACGCGAGCGGGATAGTAAAGGCGACGGTGTAGGTTCCCCACGGGCTGTGGGTCAGGGCTTTCACCACGATCATGGCGAGGACGGCGAGGATAATCACCATAATCATAAAACAGGCGATCAGCGCGATCACCCCGGCGACATTTCCCATCTCCTCTTTGACCAGTTCCCCGAGGGAGCGGCCATTGCGGCGGGTGGAGACAAACAGCACCATAAAGTCCTGTACCGCACCAGCTAATACCACGCCAGCCAGCAGCCAGAGCATGCCCGGCAGATAGCCCATCTGCGCTGCGAGCACCGGACCGACCAGCGGACCCGCACCGGCGATAGCCGCAAAGTGGTGGCCGAACAGCACTTTTTTGTCTGTCGGTACATAATCAAGCCCGTCATTATTTTTAAAGGCGGGCGTCATGCGGGTTGCATCGACTTTCAGTACTTTTTCAGCGATATACAGCCCGTAATAGCGGTATGCCACCAGATAAATACAGACGGCGGCAACGACTATCCAGAGCGCGTTGATCTGTTCGCCTCTGTTCAGTGCGATATACCCGAGGGCAAAGGCACCGACAATTGCGAGCAGTACGCCGGCAAGTTGTTTGAACGCTTTCATAGATTTCACCTGTCCGAATGAGTAAAGAGAAAGTAGTTTCAGTTTGTTATTATCCAATTGTACGGAAGAGGAATAACACTTATTTGACTTAGTTCCCAGCAGTAACCTGCGGATAAGATGGATTTATTTCATTATTGTTAGGTTAATCACTGTTAGCAGAATGTAGCGTGATTGTAGTTTCAGGGAGATGATAAGTGTGCGGAGTAAACCCTGATATTCAGAGGGGATATTGCCGGAATAGCCCCTCTGAAAAGATTTATTGCGGATATTTAGGCTTTTTTATTTCCTAAATATGCCCGTTGATCATCAGTTCTGTTTGTAAATGCGGGACCGCTGAGGATATCCATAATACTATCAATACCCTGATTTTGTATCTTATTTGAAGAGGTGGATAGTACGCTGTGACTAAGTGTGGCACGTTGCCCGAGAATGTTACTTTTTGTCTGGTTTTCATTCAGTATATCAAAGAGAGCTTCAAGATCTTTTTCCCGGGATGGCGTTGTTATATTTACTTTGGATTCAAATTTTTGGCGGACAGTATCCTCAACACTTATTTCCTTTCTTTGCGGTATTTTTTTATCTTTTATGATATTTTCAGCTTGCGTTCTTGCATCCGCCTTTATTGCGTCAAAATCCAGATACTTTTCTGTTTCTGTATTGCGAAATAATATATTGTAAATTTTTTCAATCAGACCACCATATATATCTGATGCCATTTTACCGGCTATTTCCCTGACTAACGGGATGTCATTAAAAATGAGACTTTCCACAGGTGTCAGTAATTCCTCTTTTTGTGGTGCAGCATCATTTTTGTGAAACGTATCGACCAGCGTTCTGAATTGTTCAGGTACTTCTTTCTTCATATCCGCAATCAGATTTTTCTTTATTTCCGGCACGTTTATTTTTCTTTCCAAATCTTTGTCTGATTTTAAAGGGCTGAGCATTGAGCTGACAGATGCTTTCTTTTCTAACTCTTTTATATTGATATGGTTTTTATTTACGATATCCAGTATTTCTTCTTTTTCTGTACCGGATAATGTTATTTTTTTCTCTGCACATATCTTATCAATTTCCCGGAAAATAATAGCTGCAGGTGTTGTTATTCTTTCTTCAGAATACCATTTTTCTACTATTTTATTTAATTCATCCCGGGTGTTTTTTCCTGTTTCCTTTATTGAGTTATTTCCTTCTTTCTGGCTATTTAATTCTATTTTGTACTGGTAGAATAATAAATCTGTGCATAATTTTCCTATATCAGCAGTGATTTTAATGTATTTCCCTTCAAACTCGATGTCTGTGTTTTTTATATGTGACACTCTTTCCAGTAAGGTATTCATAAAGGGAAGCTTTGACATTCTGTTCAGATGTTTTTCTTCGGATGTTATTTTTTGTTGTTTCGATACGAAGCTGATTAAATTCATGTTTTATTTCCTTTTATATGTAAAAGAAATTATTTTATTTTAATGGTAATTTATTTCTTTAATAAAATGAATATTATGCTTGTATTTTCGCTGATTATACCTACGGTCTGATATTTTGTTTCAATATGAATCAGATATGAAAGTAATATCCGTATTATTTGTCATGATAAGGTCATCATTTCACTAATCAGGGAAACAGAGATGCCGGATTTATCCTCTTTTCACCGCACAGCAATGATGCTGCTGCGTCATATCGGTCTGGACGCGCCACAGCCTGCTACAGATCAGCATACATTTACGTTAACAATCGACAGCCGTTATTCATTATCTCTGGCTGTGATTGATGAGGCAGACTGGTATCTGTCAGCGAATATCGGGGAATTACCACACATTACGCAAAATAATGAATTAATGAGAAATGTCCTGAAGCTGAATACGTTAACGCAGCTTTCCGGGCAGCCGGTGATTTCCCTGAATGACAAAAGTGAGTGGGTGATCTGGAGCCGTCTGTCACTTCAGGGAACGGAAGACAGCCATGTCATTGCGTTATTTGACTATATTCTGAAATCCGCAGATTACCTGTCGGATCTTCACTGACCACAGAGGGAATTATTATGGGACCAACACAGGAAATACAGGGACGTCAGGCGATTCTGAACCTGAATAATAATATTGACGATGGTAATAGTTCATCGTCGTATGTCAGTTCATCCGGGATTAAATCCGTTTTATTAAATGCGTGGAATGCCGTTAAATCCGCCGTTTCCGGCATGTTATCATCATTCGGTTCGCATCTCAGCGGACAGCAGGGCAGTGATAAACAGGACAGAAAAATAGTGATGGATATGTCTTCGCGTCCTCTGCCACCGATCCCCGCGGATGATGACGGAAGTGATTATGCGCAAATCAGTTTTGATGCAGCGCCACAGGGAACATCTGAATTAAAAGATACGTCAACCGGGGAATCTGTTTATGCCACCGTGAACAAACATTCACCACTCAGTGAGGCAGAGAAAGCAAACATTAATTTGTGGGAAGGGATTTCGGATGGCTGCGAATCCGAAGCACCGCCGGTGCCGGGATATACAGACAGAACACCACTTTATACACAGACGCCGAAGAATGATCCGAGAGGAGAGAGTGATTACGCCGATCCGAAGGAATTACTGTTTAATCCTGAACAGCTATTACAGCGTATTGTCGGTGACAAACTGAACAGGCCTTAATGTGACCCGCGAGTCAGCCCGTGAACACCAGGGCTGACTGATAGTTATTCTTTTCAGGCAGTTTTTCTGCGTGTCAGCAGTGTCACCAGACGTTTGCCGAATACTGTCAGAATCAGACCCGCCATAATAAAACCAAGACCGGCGAACTGCATTATGGTGATGGTTTCACCCAGCAGTAGCGCACTGCTGGCAATCCCGGCAAACGGCACCAGCAGAGCAAACGGTGTGACACGCCAGGTTTCGTAGCGGCCCAGCAGACGGCTCCACAGGGTATATCCCACAAAGGTGGAAAGATACGCGAGATACATAATCGCCCCCACGCTCAGCAGGCTGATGTGCGAAATACTGCTGACAATCGCGTCCGCACCTTCCATCCACAATGACATCAGGATAAACGGAATAATCGGTACCAGCGCACTCCAGGCGACCAGCGACATCCCGTTACAGTCCGGTGTCTCTTTCATAATAATACGGTTACAGATATTACCGCAGGCCCAGGAGAAGCCACCGGCCAGCGTCATCATCAGCGCCATCAGCGGAATATCGGTCAGACTGCCGCTGTCCCCGCCTTTCGCCAGCACGGTTAACCCGACAACGGCGACAATAATGCCGATCACCTGGCTGATTTTCAGCGACTCTTTCAGGATAAGGCCGCCGAGGATAATGGTGAAGAAAACCTGGGACTGTAATACCACCGAGGCGATCCCGGCCGGCATCCCGGCTTTGACCGCACTGAACAGAAAGGCAAACTGGCCGAAGCAGATAGTCAGGCCGTAGATAACCAGACGATTCAGGGCGATTTTCGGGCGCGGAATAAAGAAGACGGCGGGCAGCGCCACAAACAGAAAACGCAGTGCCCCGAGAAACAGCGGCGGAATGCCGGTGACGCCCACTTTGATCACCACGAAGTTCACCCCCCAGATCACGGCGACCAGCAGGGCGATTAAAATATCATTCATTTTCATATCAGGTTTTTATCTCGCTTTTATTATTTTGATAATACACGGAGCCACGCGCAGTATCAGGGAGGAAGAGCCGTGAAAAATTAAGTCATTGTTACAGCCATTGTGCTATGAACATTGTAAAACAGTGCCGGGGAACCGATATCAACAGTCAGCGGGAAATTATTCGTAAACTGTTATGAAATACGGGAAAAAACCGGCGGTACGGAGGATTGATCACCATCATAGTGTACTTCTTTAACACAGTTATAATTCATCATGCAATTATAAAATTGTGCTGAAGGGACGTGGCTGCGCCCGTGTCGTTGTCTGACACCGGGCAGCACCGTTCGACATTTTTGACGATCCCGCCGCTGCCATTGCCAGTCATGGTGATAACAAAAAAATGAAAACAAATTATATTCAGTAAGTTAAAGGGATTTCATTGCAAATTTAAAATTGGCATAAACCCTGCATGACTGATGGTGATAAGGCGGTATTTATCCGCTAAAAGAAGATATAGGAGCAATGTTGATGGAAAAAGTCATCACCGTCTGCCCGTATTGCGCCTCAGGCTGTAAAATTAACCTGAAGGTGGAAAACGGGAAGATCATTGGCGCGGAGGGCGCGAATGGTCACACCAATGAAGGAGAGCTCTGCCTGAAAGGGTATTATGGCTGGGACTTCATTCATGACACCAAGATTTTAACCCCCCGCTTAAAGACCCCCATGATCCGCCGTCAGCGTGGTGGCAAACTGGAACCGGTCTCCTGGGAAGAGGCGATTGAGTTTGCCAGTTCCCGCCTGTTGGCTATCAAAGAGAAGTACGGCCCGAAAGCGATTATGACCACCGGTTCATCCCGTGGCCCGGGTAACGAAGCTAACTTCGTAATGCAGAAATTTGTTCGTGCAGCAGTCGGCAGTAACAATATTGACTGCTGCGCACGTGTCTGACACGGCCCTTCGGTTGCAGGTCTGCAGCGTTCGGTCGGTAACGGCGCAATGAGTAACTCAATCGTCGAGATTGAGGATACCAAATGTATTTTTATCTTCGGTTACAATGCCGCGGATTCACACCCTATCGTCGCCCGTCGTATTGTAAAGGCGAAAGAGAAAGGTGCACAGATTATTGTCTGTGACCCGCGCTATATTGAATCAGCACGTCTTGCTGACATTCATTTAGCACTGAAAAATGGTTCAAACATCGCGCTTATCAATGCGTTGGCGCATGTGATTATTGAAGAAAATCTGCACGATAAAGCCTTTATTGATGGCCATACCGAGCAGTTTGAGGAATACCGTAAGCTGGTTGAGCCTTATACACCAGAGTCTGTGGAAGCGACCACCGGTCTGAAAGCCGATGATATCCGCAAAACGGCCCGTATGTATGCGAAAGCAGAAAATGCGGTCATTCTGTGGGGTATGGGTGTGACGCAGTTCTATCAGGGGGTGGAAACTGTCCGCGCACTGACCAGTCTGGCGTTACTGACCGGTAACCTGGGTAAACCGCATGTCGGTGTCGGTCCGGTCCGTGGTCAGAACAACGTTCAGGGTGCCTGCGATATGGGCGCACTGCCGAACACACTGCCGGGCTATCAGTATGTGGAAGACAAAGCCGCACTGGAGAAATTCGCCAAATTCTGGGGCATCGAAAAAATGCCTGCCGAAAACGGTATTCCGCTGAGTGAGGTTCCGCACTTTATCGATGAAGGCGTGCTGAAGGCGCACTACGTGATGGGTGAGGATCCGCTTCAGACTGAACCGGATCTGGCGACTATCCGCCGCACCTTCGATAAACTGGATCTGCTGATTGTCCAGGATATCTTCATGACCAAAACCGCGTCGATTGCTGACGTGATTTTCCCTGCCACTTCCTGGGGGGAACATGAAGGGGTGTATACCGCAGCAGATCGCGGGTTCCAGCGCTTCTATAAAGCGGTTGAGCCGGTCGGTGATGTGAAACCGGACTGGGAAATTATCAGTCTGATGTCCACGGCGATGGGTTATCCGATGCATTACAACAACACCAAAGAGATCTGGGATGAGTTACGTGAACTCTGCCCTATCTACTATGGTGCGACCTACGAGAAAATGGCGGATTTGGCTTATATCCAGTGGCCGTGCCGCGATGTGGCGGACAGTGATCAGGGGACAGAATACCTGTACGACGGCGGTATCTTTGATACCCCGAACGGCAAAGGTCAGTTCTATACCTGTGAATGGCGTGCGCCGATTGATCAGGTCAGTGATGACTATCCGATGGTGCTGGCAACCGTCCGTGAAGTGGGGCACTACTCCTGCCGCTCCATGACCGGTAACTGTAAAGCACTGGCGGCACTGGCGGATGAGCCGGGCTATATCCAGATCAATACCGCAGATGCTGCTGCACTGGGGATTAAAGATCAGGAGCTGGTCTGGGTGGCATCCCGTCAGGGGAAAGTTATCACCCGTGCGAATGTCAGTGAGCGTCCTAACAAAGGGGCAGTTTACATGACTTATCAGTGGTGGATTGGTGCGTGTAACGAGCTGGTGGCGGAAAACCTCAGCCCGATTACCAAAACACCGGAATATAAATACTGTGCTGTCCGCGTCGAACCGATTGCGGATCAAAAACAGGCTGAGCATTATGTTGTTCAGGAATATACCGGTATTAAGCGCCGTCTGCGTGAAGCGGCGGAAGGGTGTTAATCCGTTAGTCTTAATATGATAAAAAACCGGCGCTCAGAAATGACCGCCGGTTTTTTTATATTTTCATTTTTTGTTTAATGATGATGTCAGTCGTATTCAGTTTCTGAATTTTGATCACATAGTATTGCCTGAGAAATAGATGAACATATTACGCTCACTATTTTTGCGATGTATTTTTATTTGCGAGACATTCTTATTTCAGCGGCGGTGATTTAAATATCAATTCAGTGATTATCTTCTTCGAATATATCCTGCACAGAAATACCTAACCGCTGCATACGGGATAATAATGTTGTCCGTTTCAACCCCAGACGGGTTGCCGCACCCCGGGCACCGGCAACAACGCCGTTGGTGGCTTTGAGGGCAGCAATAATCCGGTCACGCTCTTCGTCATCATTCTCCGGTGCGGCAGTCTGCATCCGTTTTTCCAGTGAGCTCGGGGTCTCCAGCGCCGTTTTCAGGCGTGAATGCTTTGGGATATTCAGTTCATGCAACTGAATATTCAGGGTATTTCCGCGCGTCAGGATCACTGCCCGTTCAATGACGTTTTCCAGTTCGCGCACATTACCCGGCCACGGATAACGGCTCAGTTGCTCCAGCGCATCACGCGGGATACAGTCGATATTGCGGTTCATCCGGCGGGCAATCTTCTGTGTGAAGTAGGTCGCCAGCAGCGGAATATCTTCCGGGCGCTCGCGCAGCGGCGGGATCCAGATAGGGAATACATTCAGCCGGTAGTAGAGATCTTCGCGGAACTCGCGGTCATCGGTCATGGATTTCAGGTTGCGGTTGGTGGCGGCAATCAGCCGCACATCCACCGGAATCACCTTATTACCGCCGATGCGCTCAATTTCCCGCTCCTGTAACACCCGCAGCAGTTTTGGCTGGAGATCCAGCGGCATATCGCCGATCTCATCGAGGAACAGAGTGCTTTTATCCGCCATTTCAAAACGGCCGATATGGGTGGTGGTCGCACCGGTGAAAGCGCCTTTGTCATGACCGAACAGGTCGCTTTCCAGCAGCCCGGACGGGATCGCCGCACAGTTCATTTTGATCATGCTGCGGTGATGGCGGTCACTCAGGCGGTGAATAGCGCGGGCGATAAGCTCTTTCCCGGTACCGGTTTCGCCGAGGATCAGTACAGTACTGTCGCTGGCGGCAACCAGATCCACCTGCTCCAGAATGTTACGCATGGCATCACTCTGGTAAATGATTTCACTGAAGCTCTCGTTATTGTGAATCTGTTCATTCAGCCACAGGTTTTCATGCTTGAGGCTGTCTTTCAGCCGGGTGATCTCTTCATAGGCCGCTGCGTTATCCACCGCAATGGCAAACCGGGCGGCTATCTGCTTGAGCAGATTACAGTTATCGTCAGTAAAAATATGATTATTTTCATGGGATAACACCAGAACGCCCAGTGGCTTATGGTTAAATGCCAGCGGCAGCAGCAGGGTTTCTGTCATGCCCTGCGCACAGACATGCTGATACAGCGGATCCTCTGTGGCACTGTCGAGTGTCAGGCGCATCGGCTGGTTACTGTCCAGAACCTGCGCCAGATCAGGATGCAGTTCATCCAGATGATATAATGTCTTTTCTGCGGGTTTGCGGGGCTGGTAATAGCTGGAATAACAAAGATATACAGCAGAACTGTAATTATCACACAACGCAATGCTTATCTGGCTCAGCCCGAAAAACCGGTGGATCTCGCGGGAGACCTCCGCAACCAGGCCGTCCATCTCCAGATGAGAAAGCACTGAGTTGGTGATATCGACCAATATCCGGTACTGGTCACGTTCATGGCGTATGTGTTCGGTCTTGTCAGTGTTGTCCACAACATCTCCGCTCGTCTTCGTCTTTCTCATTCCTGATCCGGACGATTGCTCTTAAAATTAATTCTTCTCTGAATAGTTATAGGTATAAATAAGTTTCAGAGAGGTAATACCCATTATTGTAATGACTCTGTAAGAAAAGAATATCGCTGTCTGATTTAAGTTTGATCCAATCCCCTATTTTTCGGCGGGATGAAAACCTACTATATTATGACGCAGACGGATGATAAAAATTATCGTCAAAAATGTCGAACTGGGTGACGAATATTCTCACTATGACACACAGCGCGGCAGCATTATTTATTAATACGCTGATTTCACTGAAATTAAAAAAAATGTCAGACTGGCACGATGCATGCTTATTTCCTGATTATTCTAACCAGAGGGCGGCTGCACCGGAATGCCGGATGTGAAGTCGCCGCGTATCATTCAGGAGAGTATGATGAACCGTTTCATCATTGCAGACCCAAAGAAGTGCATTGGCTGTCACACATGTGAAGTCGCTTGTGTTGTTTCGCATCAAGAGCAGGAAACCGGTATTGAAACTGTGGTGAAAGATGAATTCTTTCCCCGTATTCATGTGATGAAAGGGTACACCATCAGTACGGCGGTTGTCTGCCGTCAGTGTGAAGACGCACCGTGTGCCAATGTCTGTCCGAACGGCGCTATCAGCCGTAAAGATGATTTTGTGTATGTCGATCAGGCAAAATGTATCGGCTGCAAAACCTGTGTGATTGCCTGTCCTTACGGCACCATGGAAGTGATCAGCCGTCCTGTTGCCCAACAGACCACCGCGCTGAATACCATTCCGCAGTACCGTGCGGAAGCCCACAAATGTGACTTATGCCATACCCGCGCGGGCGGGCCTGCCTGTGTGGAGGTGTGCCCGACTCATGCATTAATGGTGGTTGACCGTAATAAGATGGATGAGATTGTCAAAGAACGCCGCCGCCGTGCCGCATTTGAAATGCCGGCCAACCTGATGTCCTGAGGGCTGGCGGATGCATGAGGTGACGCTGTGCCAGAATGCGCTTGATATTATCGAGCAGCAGGCAAAACAGAGCGGGGCGCAGCGCGTTACCGCAGTCTGGCTGGAACTGAGTGCGGTATCCTGTATCGAAGAGGATGCCCTGCATTTTTGCTTTGATATCGTCTGCCGTGATTCACTGGCGGAAGGCGCTGAACTGCATGTCACTACCGTCCCGGCGCAGGCCTGGTGCCGGGATTGCCAGAAACCGGTCAGTGTGGCCGGGTTTAATACCGGGTGTCCGCACTGCGGCAGCCATAATCTGCAGGTGGACAGCAGTGATGCCATGCAGGTCAGACAAATCGAAATTCAGTAGTCCGGTAAGGACATAGCAATCAGGAGCCGGTTATGTGTTTAGGTATTCCCGGGCAAATCGTTGCCGTGGGCGACTCTGTAACAGACAATGCGCAGGTGGAAGTATGTGGTGTCAGACGGGATGTGAACATCGCGCTGGTTTGTGAAGGTGAGCCATCAGACATGCTGGGGAAATGGGTGCTGGTTCATGTCGGTTTTGCCATGAGCATTATCGACGAACAGGAAGCCCGCGATACGCTGGATGCATTACTGGCGATGGAAAGTGTCGAAGAGGATGTATCGTATTTTTTACGTGGTAATGCGTAAGAGTGTGTTGTCCGATTTTCTGATAAGACACCTGTTCTGACAGGTGTTTTATTCTGCTGTATCCCGCCATTCTGCTATTTTTCCGCAAAACTGTTTTTTATTCAGGACATTGCTTTTCTGCCGGTCGGATACCGCTGTTACCCGCCGGATTCTGAATTATCTTAGAGGGTTGGTGCTCGCATTCAGTACCGTATCTGTGCTTTTATGGTTTCTGAAAAAACAGAACAGGGGATACAGGGGACAGGGATATGGCACAGACAGCATTGTTGTCAGGGATTGTGCAGGCCTTAATGAAGCACCAGGGACGGGCACAGCGGGATAGACATTATCCCGGCTGGCATACAGCGCCGGTGTGCGGCCTGATGAATGATCCGGCCGGATTTATTTATCACAGGGGGCTCTGGCACCTGTTCTATCAGTGGGATCCGTTTGGCTGCGAACATAAATATCCGTGCTGGGGGCACTGGTCTTCAGCGGATCTGGTCAGCTGGACACATGAGCCGGTCGCGCTGCTGCCGTCCGGTAATTATGATACCGGCGGCTGTTTTTCCGGCAGTGCGGTGGTGAATGATGACGCACTGACTCTCTGTTATACCGGCAGTCTGGTGTACCGTGACGGGTCACGGACATTGTGGCAGTGTCTGGCCAGGGAAAAGCCGGATGGCGGCTTTGAGAAATACGGTTCTGCACTGGGGCTGCCGCAAGGATACAGCACTGATGTGATCAATCCGAAGGTCTGGCAGCACCGCGGTCAGTGGTACATGGTGCTGGGTGCCCGTGATGAGAATGACAGAGGCTGTGTGCTGTTGTATGACGCGGCGGAGTTAGGTGAGTGGGTATTGCGTGGTGTACTGGCCGGCAGCCGTCGCGGCGGGTTACGGGATGCCGGGTATTTATGGGAAAACCCCGATTTTTTCCGGCTCGGTAATGAATGGGTCCTGCTGTGCTGTCCCCGTGGTATACCGCGTGAGCCTACCCGTTTTCTGAATAGTTCCCCCGGCGCGTATCTGGTCGGGCAGTTTGATTATGAAAGCAAAACCTTCCGCCATAAACCACAGCTGTATGAAGCCGATGCCGGATTTGAATTTTATGCCCCGCAGACCACACTCGCCTCTGACGGACGACGCATAATGGTGGCGCTGATGGGGGGACCGGGCGGCGAAGAGATGCAGCAGCCGACCGTTAAAAACGGCTGGCTTCACCAGATGACCTGCCCCCGTGAGCTGACACTGCAGAACGGACAGCTGTACCAGCGTCCGGTGAAAGAGCTGGAGGCGTTGCGCGGTACCGGCGGGCAGTGGTCAGGTGAAGCGGATAATGCGCTGGAGCTGAGTGCCGGGCGGCTGGAGGTGATTATCCGGCTCTCCGGCCCGCTTATTCTGAATTTCAGCAAACAGCTGATTTTTTCCTATGACGGGCATGAAATCCGCCTGTCACGCCGCAGTCTGATCAGCGGTGACTGGCAGCACCGTTACTGGCAGGGAGAAGTGACACACCTGCATATTTTTACCGATCACTCGAGCGCGGAGATTTTTATCAATGACGGCGAGGCGGTAATGAGCAGCCGTTATTTCCCGCAGCAGACAGCGACACTGGTATTTCGTGGTCTTTCCCCGGTGCAGCTCAGCTACTGGCAGCTTAATCGTGCAGAAGTGGCCTGACGGCAGATAAAAAAAGACCGGCTTTTAAGCGCCGGTCTTTTTATGACAGACAATGATTACAGCGTGATGACACCAATCACGGCCATCACACTGAGGATGGTTGCCAGGCCGTAAAAGACCCAGCGTCCCGCAGGAACATGGATTTTCAGGTCATGCATGCAATGGTGGATACGGTGCAGTGCACACCACAGCGGCAGGATAATCATCAGCAGCAGGAAAACCTTACCGATAAAGCCCTGGCAGAAGGCCAGAATGCGGCTGTAACTGAGCATATCCGGTGCCACAGCAAACGGGACCAGAAAAGCCAGCAGCACAATAACGGCTGGTGAAACAATGGCACTCCACATGCCGCCTGCGCCAAACAATCCCCAGAAAAACGGTTCCTGTGAGCGTTTCGGATTCGGATTAATCATATCGGTTTCCTTCCTTATCACAGTAACGCAACGGCCAGAATGACGGCGTTAACAATGAGGGTCACCACCCAGAGCAGACGGACAATCGGCTCCGGTCCCATTTTTTCGTCTTTGATAACGATATTGACGGCTTTCGGTGCCAGCTGGAACCAGGTCACCGTGTGCAGCAGCGTACCGGCCAGTGTCAGGATATTAACCAGTACCACCAGCGGATTTTGCAGGAAGTGGACATACCCTGCCCAGTCCGCCGGGCCGCCCTTAAGACAGTAAACGCCGTACATCACCAGCAGGCTGAACCAGAGCTGAACCACTGCGGTGCCTTCCCGCAGCATATAAAAACGGTAAAAACCGAGTTTATTCCACCATGTCGGTGTCATTTCACGCACATAAGGCTTACGTTTGGTCGTCATTTCTCTCTTCCTTATTGTGGTTTCAGACGGGCGATAATGTAATCTTCCGCACTGGCGGCTTTACCCTGCTGAATGGCGGCTGCCGGATCCACATGTTTCGGACAGACTTCCGAGCAGTAACCCACGAAGGTACAGGTCCATACGCCGTTATCGCCGTTGATTTGTGTCATCCGCTCTTTTTTGCCGTGATCGCGGCTGTCGGTGTTATAGCGCTGCGCCAGTGTCAGCACACCCGGGCCGAGGAATTCCGGATTCAGACCAAACTGCGGACAGGCCGCATAGCACAGACCGCAGTTAATGCAGCCGGAGAACTGATGGTATTTCGCCATCTGTCCCGGGGTCTGGTTGTTCGGGCCTTCGGACGGTTTGCGGTCATTGCCGATGATATAAGGCTTGATCGCTTCCAGGCTCTCGATAAAGTGCGTCATATCCACAACCAGGTCGCGTTCAATCGGGAAGTTGCCGAGCGCTTCAACCTCCATGCCCTGCGGGTATTCGCGCAGGAAGGTTTTACAGGCGAGTTTCGGCACCTTGTTGACCATCATGCCGCAGGAGCCGCAGATAGCCATCCGGCAGGACCAGCGGTAGGAGAGATCCGGTGCCAGGTTGTCTTTGATATAGCCCAGCGCATCCAGCAGTGACGTCTGCTCATCGTAAGGCACCTGATACGTGACAGCGTGCGGCTCATTATCCGTTTCCGGGTTATAGCGCATCACTGACATTTTCAGCATTTTCATCTCAGCCATTGACGTTTTCCTTCTCTTTTGCCGCCTGTTCAGCCGCCGCCGCTTCACCACCGTAGACACGTTTTGCCGGGGCAGATTTGGTTATCTTCACATCACTGTATTCCAGATGCGGCGAACCGTCCGGATTGTGGAAAGCGAGGGTGTGTTTCAGGAAATTGACATCGTCGCGCTCAGTACAGCCTTCATCCAGACGCTGGTGTGCGCCGCGTGATTCTTTACGGTTAAAGGCGGAGTGCGCCATACATTCCGCGACATCCAGACCAAAGCCCAGCTCAATGGTGTAGAGCAGGTCGGTATTGAAGACAGAAGAGCGGTCAGTGATTTCCACCCGTTTGAAACGCTCTTTCAGTTCGGCCAGTTTGTCGATGGTTTTCTGCATCAGCTCCGGTGTGCGGTAAATACCGCAGCCTTCTTCCATTGCCTCACCCATCTCATCACGCAGTCTGGACCAGCTTTCGGTACCTTTCTGGTTCATCAGCGCTTTCAGGTTGTTTTCAATGTCAGCGGTGCGGGCATCGATAGCATTGCTGTTGGCGGCGTGGGTTTCCTGTGCGTGTTTAACCGCTTCTTCCCCGGCCAGGCGACCGAAGACCACCAGTTCCGCCAGGGAATTGGAGCCGAGGCGGTTGGCGCCGTGCAGACCGACGGAGGAACACTCGCCGACCGCAAACAGCCCTTTGATGCGGGTTTCACAGCGCTGGTCGGTTTCGATACCGCCCATGGTGTAGTGCGCGGTAGGACGGACAGGGATCGGCTCTTTGACCGGATCCACGCCGACATAGGCTTTCGCCAGCTCGCAGATAAACGGCAGGCGCTCCAGCAGTTTTTTCTCGCCCAGATGACGCAGATCCAGATAAACCACATCACCACGGCTGGTTTTGATAGTCCGGCCTTTGCGCCACTCGTGCCAGAACGCCTGGGAGACTTTATCGCGCGGGCCGAGTTCCATGTATTTGTTTTCCGGATGACCGAGCGGGGTTTCCGGGCCCATGCCGTAATCCTGCAAATAGCGGTAGCCATCTTTATTGACCAGAATACCGCCTTCACCGCGGCAGCCTTCTGTCATCAGAATACCGGAGCCGGGCAGACCGGTCGGGTGATACTGAACGAATTCCATATCCCGCAGCGGCACGCCGTGACGGAAGGCCATACCCATCCCGTCACCGGTGACAATTCCGCCGTTGGTGTTATAGCGGTAGACACGACCGGCGCCGCCGGTGGCCATAATCACCGAATTAGCGCGGATCTGAACTTTTGTCCCTTCCATCATATTGATCGCCACCAGACCGCGCACATGGCCTTCATCCACAATAATATCGAGGACGAAATGCTCATCAAAACGCTGAATCTGCGGGTATTTCAGAGAGGTCTGGAACAGAGTGTGCAGCATATGAAAGCCGGTTTTATCGGCAGCGAACCAGGTCCGCTCGATTTTCATACCACCAAAACGGCGCACGTTGACGGAACCGTCTTCTTTACGGCTCCACGGGCAGCCCCACAGTTCCAGCTGGGTCATTTCTGTCGGACAGTGTTCGACAAAATACTCCACCACATCCTGCTCACATAACCAGTCGCCCCCGGACACCGTATCACCGAAATGATAATCATAGGAATCATGGGATTGTGTCACAGCCGCAGAGCCACCTTCTGCGGCCACGGTGTGGCTGCGCATCGGGTAAACTTTTGAGATCAGAGCAATTTTCAGGTTCGGGTTAGCTTCTGCAGCGGCAATCGCCGCCCGCAGCCCTGCACCGCCTGCTCCGATAATTGCGATATCGGCATTAAAGGTTTGCACTGTGCTTCTCCATTGTTCAGGTAAATCGAAAGTTAAAATGTAAAAACGAAATCTGACACGGGTACTTAAAATTGTTATCAGTAACCGAATCCTTTCAGTTGATAAAAACGCTAATCAATTCCGGTTACTGACTGGTTATAAAAATCACATTCTGTTTAAAGTATAGCGAATAGTTGATCGTTTAAATTTGATATAACCAAGGGTTTTAAGCGCTAATTTTTCATTTTTGCGGATGAATAACCGGATATTTCAGGTAATAACCTAAGTAATTACTTTGGTGTATCTGTTTTGTTTGTTTTTCGTTAAATGAAATATGCAAGGTAAACATATAATTAGCGCTAAAAGCATAGCGCATATCAGCAGCGGTACAATCATTAAATAGCAGAGGTGTGAATCAGACAGAAAACCGGCGGAAAATCAGTTGGTTTTCTGGTGGTTTTTGCGGAAAACTCCGGATGTTGCGGGTATGTGATATTCATCACGACTATGGATTATTTCGCTCTGATTTTTGGTGTTTTGTTTTCGTTTTTGCTCATTATCAATCATAAAGGAAGAAAAAACGGTTACGCTATCACCATAATAAAGGAACATGACTGAGAGGAACCCCATGTCTGATTCACCTGTCAATGAAGCGGATGTCATTATCATCGGCGGTGGCGCAACCGGTGCCGGGATGGCACGGGACTGCGCCCGGCGGGGGCTGCGCACGCTGCTGCTGGAGCGGTTTGATATCGCGACCGGTGCGACCGGTCGTAACCACGGCCTGCTGCACAGCGGTGCCCGTTATGCGGTGACGGATCCGGAATCCGCCCGTGAGTGTATTTCGGAAAACCGGATTTTGCGGCGTATTGCCCGCCACTGTGTCGAGGAAACCAGCGGTTTGTTTATCACACTGCCGGAAGATGAGATGGCGTATCAGGCCACGTTTATTGAAGCCTGCCGCGCGGCAGGTATCGAAACTCAGGTGATGTCCCCGCAGGAGGCGCTGCGTTTTGAGCCGTCTGTAAACCCGGCGCTGCTGTGTGCAGTGAAAGTGCCGGACGGCACGGTGGATCCGTTCCGCCTGACCGCCGCCAATATGCTGGATGCAAGGGAGCACGGTGCGCAGGTGCTGACTTATCACGAGGTCACGGATGTGCTGCGTCAGGGCGATCAGGTAACCGGCGTGCAGGTTTATGATCATCAGAATCACCGCCGCTATCCCTTGTATGCGCCGGTGGTGGTTAATGCGGCAGGGATCTGGAGTCAGCGTATCGCCGGTTTTGCCGGGGTGCAGATTAGTATGCTGCCTGCCAAAGGATCACTGCTGATCCTCGGGCACCGCCTCA
Source organism: Morganella sp. GD04133 (assembly GCF_029835375.1). Lineage (NCBI taxonomy): Bacteria > Pseudomonadati > Pseudomonadota > Gammaproteobacteria > Enterobacterales > Morganellaceae > Morganella > Morganella sp. GD04133. The sequence continues at coordinate 50,921 of NZ_JAODZS010000015.1, forward strand.
ACCAGCGTGTTATTAACCGCTGCCGCAAGCCGGGTGATGCGGATATTTTGGTGCCGGGGGATACCATTTCCCTGATCGGCACCACGTCAGTTCATATTCCTTATGATGATATCGACAACATGATTGTCACGGCGGATGAGGTCGATACCCTGATCCGCGAGGGTTCGCGGCTGGCACCGGCAATGGCGCAGGCGCGTATTCTGCGGGCATATGCGGGGGTCCGTCCGCTGGTGGCGGCGGATGATGATCCGACCGGGCGTAGTATCAGCCGGGGGATTGTGCTGCTGGATCATGAGAAACGCGACGGATTGCGCGGCTTCCTTACTATCACCGGCGGCAAGCTGATGACTTACCGGCTGATGGCGGAATGGGCGACAGACGCGGTGTGCGCGAAGCTCGGTATCACCGCGCTGTGCTCCACGGCGGAGGAACCGCTGCCGGGCTCGGCACAGTCGGCGGAACAGACATTGCGTAAGGTGATTTCCCTTCCTGCCCCGTTACGCGGATCGGCGGTGTACCGTCACGGCGATCGCGCGGCAGAACTGCCGCACACGACGCGGCTGGATAAAAGTCTGGTCTGTGAGTGTGAAGCGGTCACTGCCGGTGAGGTGCGCTATGCCACGGAAAGCCTGACGGTGAATAACCTGCTGGATCTGCGCCGCCGCACCCGTGTCGGTATGGGGACCTGCCAGGGCGAGCTGTGCGCCTGCCGGGCGGCGGAACTGCTGACTCAGCTGAGAATCACCACCGCTGAAAAATCCGAAACCGAACTGATGCATTTCCTGAATGAACGCTGGAAAGGTGTGCGCCCGGTGGCGTGGGGGAATGCGCTGCGGGAAAGTGAGTTCACCGGCTGGGTGTATCAGGGATTATGCGGGCTGGAAAACAGCGGGACAGACGAACAGGGAGAGCAGCATGAAATATGATGTGGTTATCGCGGGCGGCGGCCTTGCCGGTCTCTCCTGCGGCGTGAAACTGGCAGAGAGCGGACTGAGCTGCGCCATTATCAGCGCAGGACAGAGCGCGCTGCATTTCTCATCGGCGTCACTGGATCTGCTCTCGGCGCTGCCGGACGGGCAGCCGGTCACGGAGCCGCTTTCGGCACTGGCGGCACTGGCACATCAGGCACCGGCGCATCCCTACAGTGTGATAGGAGAGAGTGCGGTACGCCGCGGTGTGTCACAGGCAATGGCGCTGTTGCAGCAGGATGACTTACCGTTGCGGGGATCGGCGGAGCGTAATCACTGGCGTCTGACCCCGGCCGGACAATGGCGGATGAGCTGGCTGACCCCGGATGTGGTACCGGTTCTGAGCGAAAAAATGACGGCAGACTGGCAGCCGGCTGCGGTTATCAGCATCACCGGTTTTCTTGATTTTCAGGCGGAAATGGCTGCCGCCGCACTGACCCGTCAGGGGTATCCGGCACAGGCGTATACCCTGCATCTGCCGTGCCTGGATAAGTTACGCAATAACCCGAGTGAGTTCCGTTCCGTCAATATTGCCCGTGTGCTGGATTTGCCGCAAAACCGGCAGGAACTGGCTGATGAACTGGCACAGTGCGGGATCACGGAACAATCCCTGATTTTACCGGCCTGTTTCGGGGCGGAAAACGGTGACGGAGTGGCTTTTTTACAGCAGCAGCTGAATAAAACGGTTTATCAGTTGCCGACCCTTCCGCCGTCACTGTTGGGAATGCGCCTGCATCAGGCATTATTGTGCCGTTTCCGCCGGGCGGGGGGATTTGTGATGCCGGGGGACAGTGTCATTTCTGTCCGCCGTGACGGTGAGCGGATCACGCAGCTGTTTACCCGTAATCACGGTGATATTCCGGTACAGGCAGCGCAGTTTGTGCTGGCGACCGGCAGTTTCTTCAGTAACGGGCTGGCGAGTGATATTGACCATATTTATGAGCCGCTGCTGAATCTGAATCTGACCGAAACCCTGCCGCGCCGGGAATGGACATCAGCAGATCTGTTTGCCCGTCAGCGTTATCTGGAAGCCGGAGTGGCAACAGATGCACATCTGCATCCGGCGGATGCGAATGGCACTATCACTAACCTGTATGCTGCCGGGGCGGTGCTGGGCGGGTATAACCCGTTACAGGAGGGCTGCGGTGCGGGTGTTTCTCTTGTCACTGCGATGTACGCAGCGGAACAGATTCTGGCGCAGATTGGCGCGGCGGTAACGGAGGAACAGGTATGAGTACGGGACAAACACAGTTTGAGAACTGCATCAAATGCACCGTCTGTACAACGTACTGCCCGGTGGCGAAGGTAAATCCGGATTATCCCGGCCCGAAACAGGCGGGGCCGGACGGTGAGCGGCTGCGCCTGAAAGATGCCATGCTGTATGATGATGCGCTCACCCTCTGCACCAACTGCAAACGTTGCGAAGTGGCGTGCCCGTCGGATGTCCGCATCGGGGATATTATCGCCCGTGCCAAACTGACATATTCCCCGTCACGGCCGAAGATCCGTGACGCGATTCTGAGCCACACTGATCTGATGGGATCACTTTCCTCGCCGTTTGCGCCGGTGGTCAATACCATCACCGGGATGAAACCGGTACGCAAACTGCTGGATACCGCTCTGAAAATTGATCACCGCCGTGAACTGCCGAAATATTCGTTCGGTACTTTCCGCCGCTGGTACAAAAAACAGCAGGAAAAGCAGACAAAATTCGGCGAACAGGTCGCGTACTTCCACGGTTGTTATGTGAATTATAACCATCCGCAGCTTGGTAAAGATGTGATTAAGGTGTTTAACAGCATGGGGATCGGTGTACAACTGCTGGAGCGGGAAAAATGCTGTGGTGTGGCGCTGATCGCCAACGGGTTTGCAAAGCAGGCGAAAAAACAGGCGTCGGTGAATGTGGAATCCCTCACCAAAGCGATTGTTGAACAGAAGATGCCGGTGATTGCGACATCCTCCACCTGTGCTTTTACCCTGCGGGATGAATATCCGCATATCCTGGATGTGGATACCGCACCGCTGCGCGATAACATAGAGCTGGTGACCCGTTATCTTTACCGGCTGATGCAGGAGGGGCGCAAACCGGCGCTTAAACATACGCCGCTGAAGGTTGGCTATCACACGCCGTGTCATATGGAAAAAATGGGCTGGACGGCCTATTCCCTTGAGCTTATCCGATCAATACCGGGGGTGGAACTGATCGTGCTGGATTCACAATGCTGTGGTATTGCCGGAACTTACGGGTTTAAAAAGGAAAACTACGAAACATCACAGGCGATTGGTTCCCCGCTGTTCCGCCAGATAGAGGAGAGTGGTATTGACCTGGTGATCAGTGACTGTGAAACCTGTAAATGGCAGATTGAGATGTCGACCAGCAAAAAATGCGAGCACCCGGTATCTCTGCTGGCGCGGGCGCTGGCATAAATAAAGGATGACAGAAACCGGCTGAATATTACACATAAACCGCATTTTCCATTCACTTTTTTCTCCCGCCCGGTGCTAGCATCGGGCGGATTTTTTAAAGAAAATGATAAAGATATTGAGAGGAAAATGAACAAGTTCGCATCACATTCAGTCACTAACTGTATTATTGCCGTGTCAATGGTATTCCTGCTTTCTGCCTGTTCAAGCCGTTTACCGGATCACGCCGAACAATCTGATTTTCTGAGTGATTATCAGCGCCTGACCGAAACAGAAACAGCCTCCGGTGAGGTGATTAAATCCTGGCGTTCTGACGATTTCACGGCAGAAAACCCGAAAGCAACGCTTATCTTCACACCGGTTGTGTTTAAGCCGCTGAATGAAAATAACAAAATGGGTAAACAGTTTATGACTGTTTTGCTCAATTACACTAATCAGCAGATCAAAAATGAGCTGGCAAAGCGGTATCAGCTGACGGAAACGGCTGCACCGGGTGTGCTGCGTTTTGAGGGCGTGGTGACCGCTGTTAAGGTCACTAACGAAGATTTTAAACCCTATGAGGTCTTGCCGGTGATGCTGATCGTTGCCGGAACACAGCTGGCGATCGGCAACCGTGATGCGGACACGTCCATCTATTTTGAATGGAAAATAACGGATTCCGTATCAAAAAAACCGTATCTTGAAGCGATCCGCAAAAATAAAGGGGAGCAGATGAGCAACAAAGACCAGACAATCACATTAGAAGAACTGAAAGCCGCAGTGGATACGATTGCCGCAGAGATCCTGCCCGCAGCATAATGAATACCGGCAGCGGATTACAGACAGTAACGCCCGGTTATCCCGGGCGTTACGGAACAGCATAATAAGCAGATTAATACAGCCAGTCGCGACCCATGCGGTCAGCAGCCATAATCGCGGCATAGACCTGGTCAGAATCGACTTCAAACGGCATGTTGTAGATGGTTTCGTTGTCTGCACAACTCAGCTCGGCAACCGCCATGACTTTCTCTTCCAGCTCGGTACCGATGCTGTCCACACCCAGTTCTTCTAGGGTGATTGGCAGACCGACCTGAGCACAGAACTCCAGCACGGTTTCCAGCTCTTCCGCCGGAGCATTTTCCAGCACTAACTGCACGAGAGTACCGAACGCCACTTTTTCACCGTGGTACATGTGGTGGCACTCTTCCAGCGCGGTAAAGCCGTTGTGGATAGCATGTGCCGCTGCAAGACCGGCGCTTTCAAAGCCCAGCCCGCTGAGCAGGGTGTTGGCTTCAATGATGTTTTCCACCGCCTTGGTGCTGACCCCGGCTTCCACCGCCAGTTTGGCTTTAATGCCGTCGCTGAGCAGCGTGTCAAAGCAGAGGTTCGCCAGTGCCAGCGCCGCCAGAGTGGTGGTGCCGCCTGCCATGGTGGCTTTTCCGGCTGCGCTGCACGCGCGGGCTTCAAAGTAAGTGGCCAGTGCATCACCCATACCGGCCACCAGCAGGCGTGCCGGTGCGCGGGCAATGATATTGGTATCCATCACCACCACATTCGGGTTCTGCGGATAGAACAGGTAGCTGTCGAACGCACCGAGTTCATTATAAACAACGGACAGTGCGCTGGTCGGCGCATCGGTTGATGCGATTGTCGGGGCAATGATCACCGGCAGTTTGGCAAAATGCGCCACAGCCTTGGCGGTATCCAGTGTTTTACCGCCGCCCACACCCAGTATCGCCTGGCATTTGTGGTTTTTCGCCAGTTTGGTCAGACGGTCGATCTCTTCGTGCGTACACTCGCCGCCGAAGGTTTCAAAGACACCGCTGACGTCGTATTCGCTCAGGCTGTCATTCACAATATCGCCCACCAGTTCGCGGACAAATTTATCAGCAATCACCAACGTTTTTTCCGCTAATGGTCTGATGTATTTACCCACATGGTAAAGCGCGTCCGGACCCTGAATGTATTTGGCCGGGGATTGGATCACTTTTAACATACTCAAACTCCTGAATGCATTCGCGTTATGGTGTCAGTGAGGGATAGTATTCCGTCTGAATCAGACTAACAGTTACAGTAACGGATATGTGAGAGCTGACGCACTGTACGGGCCGGGAGCACGGGGGCAGATCGGGAAAATGTGATACAGACGACAGCACAGAGGCAGGATAGCGCCTCTGCGTGTCAGAAAAATGAATAATCAGTGATGCGCGGGCAGGGAACCGTCAGCGCGTTGCGCAAAAAAAGAGCGCAGGATCAGATTAAGCAGCACGCCGTAAGCCGGCAGGAAGAACAGCATGCAGATAGTGACTTTGAAACTGTAATCCACCAGGGCGATTTCCACCCAGTTTGCCGCCATAAACGGATCGGTACTGCGCCAGAAGGCGATAAAGAAGAAAGCCAGGGTATCGATCAGGTTGCCGACAAACATGGCGGCAGCCGGTGCCACATACCAGCGGCGGTTCTGACGCAGGCGGTTAAAGACATTCACATCCAGAATCTGTCCGAGGGCATACGCCATAAAGCTGGCGGCGGCAATCCGCGCCACAAACAGGTTGAAGTGCGACAGAGCCTCAAAACCGGCCCATTCTCCCTGAAAAAACAGGGCGGAGACCACATAGGAAATCGCCAGTGCTGGGATCATCACCGAGGTGATAATCCGCCGAGCCAGCGGTGCGCCGTAGATACGGACGGTCAGGTCGGTCGCCAGGAAAATAAACGGAAACGTGAAAGCCCCCCAGGTGGTATGGAAGCCGAAAATGGTGATCGGCAACTGCACCAGGTAGTTACTGGAGGTAATGATCAGAACATGAAAAAGTGATAACCAGATAAGCGCTGTGCGCCGCTGGCGGGCAGATAAATCAAACATATTGTACCTTTTTGGTGGTTGGGGTGAGGGAACCCAATAATCTCAGCGCGCAATAATACGCCGTTTGCGCAACAAAAGCAAAGGACTCTCCCTGCCGGGAGCGGCTGAAGGATTAACGACACAGAAGCGGCGCAGGACGTTTATTTCCGGTATAATTCCCGGATTCGTTACTTAACAGGACAATCATGATGTCTGATACTTTTTCCTGTGCCGATAAAACACTCGACACACTCGGGCTGCGCTGCCCGGAGCCGGTGATGCTGGTGCGTAAAACCATCCGCGGGATGAATACCGGTGACATTTTGCTGGTGGTGGCGGATGATCCGGCGACCACGCGGGACATTCCCGGGTTCTGCCGTTTTATGGAGCATGAGCTGGTGGCTCAGGACGCTGAAACCGCGCCGTACCGTTATCTGATCCGCAAAAAAGAGAGCGCGCTGTAATCCTTCTTTCAGGGACTGAACCATGCTTGACCGCTTTGATACCTTTCTGCTGGCACAGAAACACTCATCTCTGACCGGCTGGCGCCGGTTTATCCTTGAATTTTGGTTTTTCGGTCTGAAAGAGGCGCGGGCATGCCTGTTTGCCGCCTTCTTTTTTCTCGCCTTGTTTCTGGTACCGGCTGCCGGTGTCGCGGGGATCCCCCGTTATGATTTTCTGCTGATCCTGGCAGTCCTGTTTCAGGCCGCGATGGTGTGGAAAAAGCTGGAAACCACGGATGAACTGAAAGCTATCTGTATTTTCCATGTGGTCGGTTTTGTCATGGAGCTGTTTAAAACCTCCTCCGCCATCGGATCGTGGAGCTATCCTGATGCGGCGTATACCAAATTATGGAATGTGCCGTTATTCACCGGGTTTATGTATGCGGCGGTCGGCAGTTATGTAATTCAGGCGTGGCGCTTCCTGAATGTCAGAATTGAAAACTTCCCGCCGTACTGGCTGGCAACCCTGATTGCGCTGGCAATTTATGTCAATTTCTTTGCCCATCACTTTATCGGCGATTACCGCTGGTATCTCACCGCGTTTATTCTCGGGATGTATGCACGAACCATGGTTTATTACACGCCGTATGATAAAGAACGCCGTATGCCGCTGCTGCTCGCTTTCGTACTGATTGGCTTTTTTATCTGGCTGGCGGAAAACTTCGGCACCTTTTTCGGCGTCTGGCAGTACCCGAATCAGATCGGGGCGTGGGCGACGGTGCATGCCGGAAAGTGGGCATCCTGGTCGCTGCTGGTGATTGTTACCTTTACGATTGTGGCGTACCTCAAACATATTAAAGCCACGATTCTGGTGGTGAAATAAAAAAGCCCCCGGTTACCGGGGGCGTTTCAGTTTGCGGTTACGGCGCGCTTATCAGAAATTATATTTCACACCGAGCATAACGGCGGTATCACTGTAACCTTTATCCCCGACCTGCTGTGTCACGTTCCCCCACATATTCAGTTGCGGAGAGGCGTTACCTTCCATTCCCAGTTTCACTTCTGCAATATTCGCGGCACCCCCTTGTTTCACCGTATAACTGCCGGTGGTTTCATGGGTCAGTGTTGTACCGAAATCTTTGCTGTTATGAACCCAGGTCAGTTCAGCATACGGTTTGAGCAGTTGATCGTTCTCTCCGCCTTCCTGCGGTGATGATGTCATAAAGGCTTTGACACCCAGCCGGGTCTGAATATTACCGTCACCGTTACCGGAGATACGGGTATTCGACGCTTCGGTATGATCATCGGCTTTGACGCCCATCCAGACAGCCTGTGCTTTTGGCTGAACCCAGAACTGGTGATTCTGACTTTCGCCCGCTTTCAGGATATAACCCCCTTCAAGCGAGGCGGTGAAGCCTTTGGAATCATACTTCTCGGTATCCAGTCCTTCACCGTTCACTTCGTTACGGAACCAGCTGTACTGTACCCAGCTATCCGCGTAAGCGCCGGTGCGGGTCTGACTGTCCGCAAACCAGGTGCCGTACAGGCCGATATTATAGCCGTCACTGGTCCCTTTTGAGCGGGCGTTGCTGCCGGAAGTCACCGACGAGTTATGGCTGCGGGCATAACCGGCCATCAGGCCGGTACGCCACAGATCACTGCCATTACCGCTCCACCGGGCCACATCACCGCCAAACTGTGTCACAAAGCGGTTATCCTGTGTTTTCAGCGTACCGCTGTTATCACGGGAACGATTATGACTGCCCGCGGTACGTAACCACATGGAGGTTGATTTTTTCTCTCCGGTCATGATGTCGGTATACAGGGTTTCGCCGCTGCGGTCAGCCATACTGCTGACAAACATCGTATTTGCCGCCGCCAGGTTTGCGGTGTAGCTTCCGGCTTCCGGACGATCCGGATTTTCAGTGCGTAAATACCAGTTGCCGTCACCCGGTGCTGACGTACTGCCCTGATACAGATGATATTCATAAGCACCGGCAACCACCCGGCCTTCCAGCTCAAAGTTCGCGCCGGACTGCCCGGCAATATCAATAATCTTAATACCGTCAGCCGTATCACCACCGTGACCGCCGATATTATGAACAGTGACTTTACTGCTGCCGTCTGCATTACCGGTGATCACCAGGCGGTCTGTCGCGGCATTATCACCGGCCAGCACCGTATCAAAAATCAGCCTGCTGCCGTCTTTACCACTGTAGTTACCGTTAATGGTGAAATCAGCAAAACTGTTTCCGGTCAGTGCATGTGGCATGATGATGCGCCCGGCGTTACTGACATTGCCATTGACACGTCCGTAACCGCCGATGGCGCCCTGACTGCTGACAGAAACGTTACTGGTCAGACTGACAACATTATTTACCACCGTGACGACCGGATTACGATAACCATCCATATCGCCGACAGTGACTGATGTGACCGGCTTATCACCGCCTAACTGTAATAATCCGTTTTCGACCAGTGTGTTACCCGCAGACACGTGGCTGTCAGTCAGTTGCAGCGTGCCTTTGCCGTTCTTAATAATGTCACCGCTGCCGCTGACCTGATTGGTAAAGGCCCAGGTGGTATCTGTGTTCAGATGCAATACCCCGTCATTCTGCACGCTGCTGTTTCCGAGCTGATCGGCATGCGAAGCGGTAAGCGATGATCCTGCGGCGGTCGAGAACAGGCCGCTGTACTGACGGTTATCACCACTCAGATAAACGGCACTGTTATTGGTTAAATCCACCCGGCCGGTCTGTCCGCTGAGATTATTGGTGAAATTTCCCTGTGTATTACTGAGAACCAGTTTACCGTCATTGCGGATATCGCCGCTTCCCAGTCCGTTCACTGCGTTCAGATTAGCCTGTGCGGCTGCGGCAATGTTCACAACGGCATTGAGTGCGGTGTTTGCCTGAGCAAGCGTCAGTTCGCCGCCGTTCAGGGTCAGTTCACCTTTACCGCTGAGTTGTCCGGCTGCTGTTCCGCCGTTCTGAATCGTCAGATGACCGTCATTCAGCAGCAGTGTACTGCCTTCCGCTGTATTTAATGCGCCGATGGTCTGGCGTGTCTGATTCATATCCGCAGATGTTCCGTCTGCCAGCGCCAGTTCGGATGTCTGTCCCAGCGCACCGTCCGCATCGGCACGAAGATGCCCTTTACGGACAAGGGTCGCACCGGTGTAGCTGTTTTTGCCGTTCGACAGAGAGGCTACCGCGTTGTCATCAACCGCTGCAAATACCAGGTCTCCGCTGCCGGATACCAGTGCGGAAAGCCCGTTGGACTGCGTACCGTTTTTGGCGGCAGTGGCTTCCAGCTTCAGTGCATCATCGCCGGTGGCCAGCAGTTCCAGGGCTTTCAGACCGTAGTTGATATAAAGGCCGTCATACTTCGCCCCGGTTGTCAGTCCGTAATTAAATGTGCCTTTTGCCGATGTGACTGTTGAGCCGGTATTTGACACATTCGCATAGACATCCTGACTCAGTGGCTGACCATTTTCATCGGTCAGCGTCAGCTCACTGCCCGAACCTTTCGCCTGTCCGGAGGCCAGACTGACAATGACCGATCCTTCATCCAGTTCCAGAAGCGACATACCTTCCAGTCCCGGGGTTACGTTACCCGGTAATTTAGCCCGGATTTCACCGCCGCCGGTAACATCAATAGTACCTGCCTCAATCGTGCCCTCTGAGCGGAATTCACCGCTGTAGTCCGTGATATGATTAAAGGCTAATGCACCGCCGTTCATGGTCAGGCCGCCGATTTTCTGCACGCCGTCGGACACGGAGGTGATATTCCCTTCTGAAAGGATCAGGGTTGCATTTGTCAGCGCTGCTGTATTCAGGTTATCCAGAACAAACCCGGTGTTTTTCAGGCTGACATTCCCGGTAAACGCAGAGCCGGTTTTGCTGCCGAAATCAAAGGTATCTGACGCATTATGACGGCTGATATTCAGGGTACCGCTGCCGGTCAGGGCATGGTCAAACCCGGCCAGATCGCTGAGGGTCAGGGCACTGTTGTCCGCGATCCCCACAGCCAGATCCGCCCCGAGTTTCTGTGTGCTGTCGAGGGTGACAGCGGCACTGTCGGTCAGGCTGAGCAGTCCGCTGCCGCTGACATTGTTGGCAAAAATGCCCTGATAACCGGCCAGTTGCAGGGTATCGCCGGCGGCGGCCAGATTCACACTGCTGTCTTTGCCGAGGTTGTTTCCGGCAGCCACACGCAGCAGGCTGTCACCGCTGACCTGCCAGTTACCGAGGAAGCCGCTGTTATCGGCGGTCATCTCCGCCTTGCTGCCGCCGGTGACAGACACCGTGGTGCCGCTGACGCCGTACAGCGCATTGTGAATACTGCCGCTCAGCTTACTGAGAACCAGTCCGGCACCGGCGGCATCCAGATGAACTGCGGCACTGTCTGCGCCGAGGTTTTGTGCCTGCGATACGGTCAGTTTGCCGTTGCTGGTCAGGTGATGTTCGCCGGTAAAGCTGCGGTTATCACCGCTGAGGGTGACGGCGGCCTGTGTGCTGACCTGACCATTTCCGCTCAGGGCATTCACCAGGGTGAGATTATCCGCCAGCAGGTTCAGGGTGCCGGTGACAGCCACCGCCGCCGTGCCGAGGGTGCCGTTGTCACGCAGGGTGACGGAGGCGTTTTTGCCGATCTGCGTGGTGCCTGCCAGACTGCTGTTGGCGGCTGAGACAGACAGATCGCCGCCGGTGACACTGAGGGTGCCGTTACCGGTCAGGCCGCCGGTCGCCGATGAGGTGCCGCCGGCGGAGAGATTCAGTGTCCCGCCGGTGAGATCCACGGTGCCGCTGTTGCTCATGGCACCGCTGTTGAGCACGCCGCCATTACCGAGTGTCACCAGTCCGGCGTTTTCCAGCGCGCCGGTAGTCTGGGTATGACCCGCCAGATTTGCTGCCGCGCCGGTATTCACCTTCAGCGACGAGGTCTGACCGAGGGCATTGTCTGCCCCGAGTTTCAGTATCCCGGCGGTGACGGTGGTGATGCCGCGGTAACTGTTGTTGCTGTTGGCCAGGGTCAGTGCGCCGCGTGAGGCATCAACCTGCAAACCGCCGCTGCCGGTCAGCAGGGCATTCAGCGTCCGGTTGGCGTCTGCACCGGCTTCTGTCGTCAGGCGCAGGGCATCTGTTCCGTCGGTCAGCAGTTCCAGTGCGCTCAGGCTGTATTTCACAAACAGGCCGTTGCCGCCCTTATTGTCCGATGTGGACAGTCCGTAATTGTGTGTGGCATTCGCCACGGTGGTACCGTCCTGTTTCACCGCAGACTGTACCGCCTGGTTGTCGCTGCCGACAGTCACGCCGTTGATCACCAAACCGATATCAGAGGTGGTGCCCGATACCTGTCCGGCGTTGATCAGTGTCTGCATGATATTGCCGCGATCCTGCTCCAGCAGAGACAGATCCGGTGCAATGACCGGTGTTTCATTGTTCCACTCTGCTGTGCCGGATACGGAGACGGTTCCTTTGTTCAGTGCCAGTGTATCGGCATTGATGATACCGGTGGCCTTGGATTGCGGTGCGCCGCCCTCAAACTCCAGGGTACCGCCATCGACGGTCAGGTTGTGCAGCGTGCTGTCCTGCTGTCCGGCGCGGACAGTGCTGTCCGTCCCGGCGGTCAGCGTGGCTTTGCTCAGCGCGGCGGTATTACCGGCAGTCAGATCGAAGGTGGTGTTTTTCAGGCTGACATTCCCGGCAAATGCGGTGCCGGTTTTGCTGCCGAAATCAAAGGTGTCCGCCGCATTATGGCGGCTGATGTTCAGGGTGCCGCTGCCGGTCAGGGCATGGTCAAACCCGGCCAGATCGCTGAGGGTCAGGGCACTGTTGTCCGCGATCCCCACAGCCAGATCCGCACCGAGTTTCTGTGTGCTGTCGAGGGTGACGGCGGCACTGTCGGTCAGGCTGAGCAGTCCGCTGCCGCTGACATTGTTGGCAAAAATGCCCTGATAACCGGCCAGTTGCAGGGTATCGCCGGTGGCAGCCAGATTCACACTGCTGTCTTTGCCGAGGTTGTTTCCGGCAGCCACACGCAGCAGGCTGTCACCGCTGACCTGCCAGTTACCGAGGAAGCCGCTGTTATCGGCGGTCATCTCCGCCTTGCTGCCGCCGGTGACAGACACCGTGGTACCGCTGACGCCGTACAGCGCATTGTGAATACTGCCGCTCAGGTTGCTGAGAACCAGTCCGGCACCGGCGGCATCCAGATGAACCGTGGCACTGTCTGCGCCGAGGTTTTGTGCCTGCGATACGGTCAGTTTGCCGTTGCTGTTCAGGTGATGTTCGCCGGTGAAGCTGCGGTTATCACCGCTGAGGGTGACGGCGGCCTGTGTGCTGACCTGACCGTCGCCGCTCAGGGCATTCACCAGGGTGAGGTTATCCGCCAGCAGGTTCAGGGTGCCGGTGACAGCCACCGCCGCCGTGCCGAGGGTACCGTTGTCACGCAGGGTGACGGAGGCGTTTTTGCCAATCTGCGTGGTGCCTGCCAGACCGCTGTTGGCGGCTGAGACAGACAGATCGCCGCCGGTGACACTGAGAGTGCCGTTACCGGTCAGGCCGCCGGTCGCCGATGAGGTGCCGCCGGCGGAGAGATTCAGCGTCCCGCCGGTGAGATCCACGGTGCCGCTGTTGCTCATGGCACCGCTGTTGAGCACGCCGCCATTACCGAGTGTCACCAGTCCGGCATTTTCCAGTGCGCCGGTGGTCTGGGTATGACCCGCCAGATTTGCTGCCGCGTTAGCGTTGACATTCAGTGATGAGGTCTGACCGAGGGCGTTATCACTGCCCAGTGCCAGGGTACCCGTACGGACAAGGGTATTACCGGTATAATTATTACCGGAATTATTGATGGTGAGTGTTTCTGCACCTGCGTCAATTGCCAGGGCACCGGCTCCGCTCAGGCGTGCGGTTAAGGCTTTATCGCTGTTAACCGCCCCTTGTGTGGAGAGTGTCAGTATTTTGCCGGTCAGCAGAGTCAGGCTATCCAGTTGTGATGACAGACTCAGCCCCGTTCCGGCGCCGGATAAGGCATAGTTATACACGCCGTCAGCCACGGTTTCACCATTCTGAATAACGGCTGATGTCACATTGTTCTGCAGCGCATTTCCGGACAGATCCTGTAAGGAAAGCCGCGCCAGCTCTTCTGCCGTCAGGGTATTGTTACTGCTGATAAGCTGACTGTTTGTTCCGGTGTCGGCATCCAGGAGATTACCGGCGGTATTCAGTAACGGATCAACCTGAATAATGCCGTTACTGCTGACGTTTAATGTTCCTGTGGCAATTTTTCCGTCCCCGGTAAATTGCGTTTTGCCGCCGTTCAGATCCAGATTACCGACCGCCTGTTCCCCGTTTCCGATGGTCAGGGTGGTTCCGCTGCTGTTGGTAAGAGAAGCGTGTGCCAGTGATTGGGTATTCTGGCCGGAAAGCGAAAACAGGGCATTTTTCAGTTGTACATGACCGGTATACGCATTGCCGGTAAGGGCTCCGAATCTGAAGTTGCCGCCGCCGCCGTCAACCGCCAGTTTACCGCTGCCGGTCAGTGCATTATTCAGCTCACTGATTCCGCTCAGATTCAGCGTACCGTCCACCGTCAGTGAACTTCCGTCAAGCTGATTACTGTTGCCGGCATTCAGCGTCCCGACCTGAGCAATCAGCCAGTTTCCTGTAAACGTATTGGCTTTGCTTAATGTGACTGCCGCGTTATTACTCACTACCGCATTACCGTCACCGGCAGCAAGGTGTCCGAGAGAGGCATTCAGAATACCGTTAAATGTATTACCGAACTGAAGCTGACTGTTTTTATCCAGCAGTACCGTACCACCGCTGATATTACTGTCAGCGGCCAGCGTGATATCACTGTCAGTCAGGTTAATATTGCTGAATCCCCGCAGTGTGGTTTCATTTTTCAGCGTGTCGGCGGAGTGATTAAAGTTAAGCGTGTTATTTCCGCTGCCCGAATCAATATCACCCAGATAGGAACTTCCCTGAGTCAGATTATTCAGTGTGAAAATATCATCACCGCTGCCGGTTGTGACGGAGTGGATATCTGCTCCGTTATCAATGTTTACCTGGTTATTGCCGTTACCCAGGTTGATCGCGCCGGTACTTTTTGAGCCAGCACCCAGCGTCAGTATATCGTTACCGTTTCCGGTGGTCAGAGAACCGGAAAGTGTGCCGTTATTGGTGATAGTCTGTGCGGCGTTTCCGGCAAATTTCACATCTCCGCCGATCGTGCCGTTATTGATCAGTGTACGCCCGGCGGTGCCGGTAAAGCTCAGTGCTGTCGCACCGGCGGCATTCAGCTGAATATTCTGACCGATGGTGGTGATATTACTGCTGCCGTCGGCAATACTCAGCGCCGTTCCCTCCGGACTGGTCACATTGACGGTCAGTTTGCTGTTGCTCAGATCAACACCACCGCCGGTAGTAACAATCCCGTTACCGGCACCGTTGACGTTGATATCCAGTGCGTCGCTGTTCAGCCCGGATAACGCGGTGTTAGTCAGGGCAATACCGGTACCGGAGCCGTTCACATTGATGGTGTTATTACCCTTCTGACCGGCTTTAAATGTCAGTCCGCTGATATCTGATAACCCGGTACCGTTGAGGACATTCAGGGTAACACCGGTCAGGGCAGCCTGCGCCGCTGCCGTTTTGGCAAACATATTACCGGTGCCGTTCAGATTAACGGTGATATCGGTAAGCTGGTGAGTACCATCATTCAGTTTAAACGCAGTGGCGCTGCCACTGGTATTGATGACACCGCCGAGCATATTGATTTGTGCTTTCAGCAACGATTCAACGGCATTCCCCGATGTGGCATTGATCGTACCCCCGGTATTATTAATATTGACGGTCTGCTGATTGGCTGATGAAACGCTGATGCCGTTCGCTGTACTGGTAATATCACCGTGGTTTTCCAGTGATGCGGAACCTGTTCCGCTGTGAACTGCTTTTATACCGGTTACCGCTGTTATTTTACCGCCGGTTTTGTTTTCCAGTACGATATTGCCGCTCCCGGCATGTGCGGCGCTGATCCCGGTTCCGGTAATCAGTTCACCACCGGAGGCAAGATAGATATTACTGCTGTTTCCTGCACCTGTTTTCGTTGCCAGAATACCGTTGCTTGTTGTACCGCTGATATTAATCAGTGAGCCGCCCGCCAGGTTAAATACCACATCTTTATTTCCTGTCGGGCCGTTATCGTATCCGGTGCTGATACCGCCGCTGTTACTGACGCCGTCACCGGTAGTAAAATTAGTACCGTTGAACCGCGCGATACGGAGTGAAACCCCGTTACCAAAACCATTAACCGGGTCATAGGAACCCAGCACAAGACCGTTATTATCACTGCCAAAAATATTTTGATCGGATGTTAAGGAAAACGCTGCACCATCGTCCATCAGATACTGATAATGCTTATTACTTGACCCTGCACCATTGGTCAGGTTTGGTGTTTTTATACTGACATCGGCATCGGCGGTAAAACGAATAATACTTTCCGCCGGAGAGGCATTCGACCAGAAGACGGCCGGGTAGGAACCTGTCGTGGCATTGATAGTTAATTTACCGGTGAAATTAATTTTGTTTGCCTGAGCAAGCTGATGGTTGGTGCCGAAGGTCAGAGCAATGGGGGATGTTATATTACCGAAGGTCAGTTCGCTGCTGGTATTCTGGGAAACAGCATTGCCCATATTGCCCAGAACGGCGATCATACTGTCAGTAACCGAACCGATATCATCCAGAATAATATTAATTTTTGTTGATGCATTTGCGTCGGTTTTAAAAATGTAATTACCAATAGACGTTGAGCTCACTAAGCCTGATAAATTACTGACTGTGAAAGTGCTTTCATTAGCCCAGTTAGCATTATTAAGGTTGTTGAAGTTAAACGAAGAGGTTCCGGTGTCAAGTTTATATCCGCCACCATCAATCACAATGTTTTGTTTGGTATTTTCTGTCAGTTTAACATCAATGTTACCGGTGAGTTTAATATCGTTAAGAAATAATATTGTTGTTTTATCACCGGTTGTCAGCGCATTTCTTAATTCAGTAAATGAGGATACGCTGACACAGGAACTGCTGGCCGCGCACTCAGAAGGGCTGATTGCATAAGCAGGAATTGCGGTAAATGCGGACAGGATCGCGGTCGCCAGAAAATGCAGTTTAAAGTAACGGCTCAGGCGGGAAGCGGAATGCTGTGCAATTGACAGGGAGCGGCCTGATGCTGTTTTCTGTTTTCCCTTGGCCAGTTCACTGGCGACAACCCAGGTATTAAGAACCTTGCTCCATACAATACGGTAAATAGTATTCATATCCAAACCATTCCTTTTTTGATTAATTCTTTTGCTGTCTTTAAAAAAGACAACGGAAATAGCACTCTTAAAGTGAGCGCGTATTTTTACGTAAGAATTGGTCTTGTATTAAAATAAAGGTAATTAATACAGACGCATTGTGGTGTACAGAAATTAATAGTCTTATAAAACAGAAAAAATATATTTTTATAAAATTAAGAGTAATCGGAAATATTCCGGAGTAGTGAAAATACTACCGAAAGAAAATATAAAATGATAAGTAAATATTACCGGGGCGGCTAAAAAATGATAATGCTTCGGCGGGATGAACATTATGTGATGTAACAGGAAAAAACCGTGTTATAAAAAAAAATACAGGATACATCACTACCCCGGAAAGGGTGTTCAGTCCGGAGGCAGGCAGAGCGTTGCGTATAACCGGACTACATTATTCTATTAAAAAAATAATGCCGGTCACGTGTGTGACCGGCATTGATGCATAAACGTCTTTTGGTATATCCGCAGAGGTTATTTTTTCATGACCCGCAGCAGGCGGACAGCGTTGGCGGTCACCAGTGCGGTTGCTCCGGAGTCAGCCAGAACCGCAACCCACAGGCCGGTCAGCCCCATCAGAGTGGTGACCAGGAACACCGCTTTCAGCCCCAGCGCGATAGTAATGTTCTCGCGGATGATCTTACGGGTGGCTCGTGACAGCGTGATCACTTCGGCAATACCGGTCAGGCGGTTATGAGTCAGTGCGGCATCGGCGGTTTCCAGTGCCACATCGGTCCCGCTGCCCATGGCAACCCCGATACCGGCCGCTTTCATTGCCGGGGCATCATTGATACCGTCGCCGACCATCATGGTGTGATGATCGTTATTCAGCGCCATCACCGCTTTGACTTTATCTTCCGGCATCAGTCCGGCGCGGAAATCCATGCCGATGGTACCGGCGATAGCGGCGGCTGCACGCGGGTTATCCCCGGTCAGCATCACGGCGCTGACACCCATCGCTTTCAGCTGACCGATGGCCTCAATGGCATCACTGCGCAGCGTATCCTGCATGGCGATAAGTCCGGTCAGCTGGTTGCCTGCAACCACAGCAACGACCGTTTTCCCTTCATTTTCCAGCCGGGTGACGTCTGCCGCAGCGGCTTCCGTCAGCAGACCGTCAGCCAGTTTACCCGGTGCGCTGACCAGGATGGTCACACCGTTGAGAACCCCGTCAACCCCTTTACCGGCATGGGCTTTGCGGTTTTCCGCTTCGGTGATGGTCAGCCCCTGAGCCTCAGTACGCTCCAGAATCGCTTTGGCTAACGGATGATGTGACCCGCTTTCCACGGCGGAGGCAAACATCAGCACATCGGCATCACTGTGATTATTCAGGGCAACAATATCAGTCACCTGCGGTTTACCTTCTGTCAGCGTACCGGTTTTATCCAGCGCGACAGTGGTCACGGTACCCAGCTGCTCCAGTGCGGCACCGCCTTTGATCAGCGCACCACGGCGGGTGGCGGCAGCCAGCGCGGAGGTGATTGCCGCCGGGGTGGAGATAACCAGCGCACACGGACAACCAATCAGCAGCAGTGTCAGACCCCGGTAGATCCACGGATACCATTCCTGTCCCATAAACAGCGGCGGAATGACAATCACCAGGGCAGAGAACAGCATGATCATCGGCGTATAGTAACGGCTGAAGCGGTCGATAAAGCGCTCGATTGGTGCCCGGCGCTCTTCCGCTTCCTCGATCAGTGTCAGAATGCGGTCGATGGCGTTCTGGCCCTGCTCGGAGACCACTTTCATCTGCACTGCGCGATCCACTGACAGCGAACCGGCGGCCACTTTTTCACCCTGTGCCCGCTCAACCGGGACGGATTCCCCGGTCAGGGCACTTTCGTCAAAGCTCGCAAACTCACTGAGCAGCTCAGCATCTGTCGGCAGGCGTCCGCCCGGTGCGATTTCAATAATGTCACCGGGACGCAGCTGTGCAACCGGTACGGAGACTTTCTGCCCGTCCTTAATCACCACCGCATCTTCCGGCACCAGTGCCATCAGCGCGCTGACACCCCGCCGAGCGCGGCCTGCCGCATAGGATTCCAGCATTTCGCCCAGCAGGAACAGCAGGATAACCATGGCTGCTTCTTCAGTGGCACCGATCACAATGGCACCGACTGCCGCGACCGTCATCAGCGTTTCAATCGCAAACGGCGTACCGGAGCGGATAAGACGCAGCGCGCTTTTGGCGATCGGGAACAGCCCGATCAGCGTTGAGGCGATAAAGGCGTATTTGCCCAGCACCGGATTTACAAACTCCAGCGCATAGCTGAGTGCAATCAGCACCGCAAGAATCAGCATCGGTGTTGCCTGTTTCAGCAGGCTCTGCTCTTCTTTTTTCTTCGGTGCGGCACTGCCGCCGTTCAGATCCCATAGGACAAATCCGGCCTGCTGCACGGCACTGGTCACATCCGCGCGGACATCCCCGGCAGCATCCACCACCAGTTTTTCCGTGGCAAACATCACTTTTGCCTGGGTGACCGCCGCAATTTTCAGAACGGCAGTTTCAATCTTGCGCGCACAGCTCGGGCAGTCCATCCCTTCCACCTGCCAGTTGTAACGCTGGCTGCCGCTTAATTCAGGCGGCGCGGTATCATCGGCGGCGGCGTGATCGTGTGAACAGCAGCTGCCGTGTGCGTGTTCATGACTGGTGTGGTCATGGTCGTGTTCAGAATGCGCATGATCGTGCGGGGCATGACCATGCGCACGGGACTCATCGTCGTCGTGTTCCGGATGTTCATGCTCACTGTGATCGTGTGCGGCAGTGGCGTGTGGCTGATGAGCCTGTGACTCACTTTTTCCGCCGGTGGTGCAGGCAGATTTGCTGCCGCAGCAGCTGCTGCTGTGAGTATGCTCATGATGTTCTTTGTTAGGGTGCATAAACACCTCCCTGTTCAACGGTGAGTTGATGTTAATTTTTCTCATTAACAGGAAGTGTACACATTGGAGTCTACTCCAGAGTCAACAACAGGGGCGCATAATTATTGGCAAATTGTGCGCTCCTGTTGTCAGAAGCAGAATTACATCAGCGTGATGGCGCGGACAATCAGGAAATGTCCGAGGAAATAGAAGGTGGAGTAAATCGCTTTTGCCAGTTTAAAGGTAAACAGGAAGCGGTTGATCAGCCAGAGGATCAGGTTCAGCACCAGACAGAATGCCCCGATCATCAGGGAGAAGTTGTAATCGGTACCCAGCCCGAAGAACTGCTCTCCGGCAAGCCAGCCCATCACCAGCGCACTGAGCAGTGCTGTCAGCACCGGTACTTTATGATCGCCGAGTTTGTACCAGAGCAGCGCAAGTACCGCGATGGCAATCACCGGCATGGCAATCATCAGCGGAATATAGAAGGTAAAATTATTGAGCAGGGCGAAACTCAGGGCATAGAGCAGATAAAACACAGCACTGGTATACAGCGACAGGTCGATTTTATTATCAGCAACCAGGCGGATGGTATCGGAGACAATAGCCACTAACAGCCCGACACACACCAGATACCCGGAGATATCCAGCCCGTAATCCCCGCTCCACGCCCACAGCAGCAACAGCAGCAGGGTGACGGGACGGAAAACCCAGCGCTGCCAGTTTGGTCCCCGGTAGGCGGCGTCGATATAGAGCCAGCCGGAAAAAAGTACAGCAATAAATGGCCAATTCATAGGGTGTCCTTGAGGTATGTTGATGGCGATTAACACCTGAATATTTGATAATATCCCGTATTTACAGAACACGATCAACCAGATTGCAGGAAAACAACCATACTCATGAATAAATTCGGTTTGTTAGGTTTTATTGTCGCTGCTTTGATTATTATCCTGGCGACCCGCCGCTTCTTTGAACAGCGCAAACAAAATGAGATAAATGACCACGCTGCGGTGGCGGCATATCAGGTCACGGTGACAGAGAAAAAGGATTATCCATATCCGAATATGCGCTCCCGTGAGCGGGATGTGGTTTTCCCGGAAACCTTCCGTTATGAGGTGCATTTCACGCCGCTGTCGGGGAAACCCATTGTGGTGTATATCAAAGAGGATGAATATAAGGCGATTACCCTGCATTCACGCGGAACGCTGTCAATGCAGGGGACGAGGTTTATCCGTTATGAGCCGCTGCGCTGATCAGGGTTTATCCTGATCTTTCAGTTCTGCCTGCTGGCGGCGCAGCAGGGCGAGCAGTTCAAACACACCGAATAAAAAGACGCGCACTTTACCGGCGGCGGTCAGTTTTTTATCCTGCGGCTGACCGGCATTAAACAGCGCCATCAGCAGCCCGTGCATCACCACCATAAAAAAGGTGGCGATATGCATAAAGATATTCAGCGGTTTCGGGAACGGATGCACCAGGCTGAAAATCAGAAAACCCCAGACAGCCAGCATCAGTATGCGGCCAATATTAATCAGGAACATACGGACTCCTGTTCAGTCGTCTGCGTCTGACGCAGATAAAGACGATATGCAACCTGGCCGGCCACCTTCTCCCGGTGGCACACCCAGTTATCCGGAACAACCAGTGTGTCTGATTCCGCCTCGGCTTCAATGTAGATCATTGCCTCCGGGCTGAGCCAGTTGTTTGTCTCCAGTAAATCAACGGTTTCCTGAAGCAGTCCTTTACGGAACGGCGGGTCGAGAAACACCACATCAAACGGCGTTCCCGGCTGCGCCAGAAACTGCAGGGCACTCTGATTAACGACAGTGGCCTGTTCACACTTGAGCAGACGGGCATTGGCGCTGATCTGAGTTGCAACGGCGCGGTTGAGTTCCGTAAATGTCACAGCAGAGGCATAGCGGGAAAGTGCCTCAAAACCGAGTGCGCCGCTGCCTGCGAACGCATCAAGACAGCGCGCGCCGTTAATTACCGGCATCAGCCAGTTAAACAGGGTTTCGCGCACGCGATCCGTGGTCGGGCGCAGGCCGTCATGTGTCAGAACCGGCAGTTTACGTCCGCGCCAGAGACCGGCGATAATGCGGATCTGCCCTTGTGGTGCGGTTTGAGCTTTTTTAACCATAACCTTCGTAACTTATTAATTCTGAAATTATTAATTCAGAAATATGAATAACAGACAGGAAAATAGCGGAATATTATACGCAGGTTTTGTAAGAATTCGTTTAAATTTAATATGAAATTACGGAAAGCCGATGCGCAACCATCCTGTGAAATGATAGACTGCGTCTGATTTGCAACTAATGATGATAAAGACGCCATATCTGC
The DNA here is from genome assembly GCF_029835375.1 of Morganella sp. GD04133. Taxonomy (NCBI): domain Bacteria; kingdom Pseudomonadati; phylum Pseudomonadota; class Gammaproteobacteria; order Enterobacterales; family Morganellaceae; genus Morganella; species Morganella sp. GD04133. The sequence continues at coordinate 73,139 of NZ_JAODZS010000015.1, forward strand.
TCAGGATTTTCCGGACATACCGTGCCGGAAGGTGACGGGTGGCAGTATGCAAGGAGTATAGTGGCTGTGGCAAAAGAGAAGAAAAAAGGTTTTTTTTCCTGGCTGGGTTTTGGTCGTAAAGATGACGAACAGGCAGCACAGGAAGAACAGGCGCGTCTAGCGGAAGAGCAGGCGCGTCGTGATGAAGAAGCAGCAGAAGAAGCCCGTCAGGCGGAAGAGCAGGCGCGTCGTGATGAAGAAGCGGCGGAAGACGCCCGTCAGGCGGAAGAACAGGCCCGTCGTGATGCCGAAGCGGCTGAACAGGCACGTTTAGCGGAAGAGCAGGCCCGCCGTGATGCCGAAGCGGCTGAAAAAGCCCGTCAGGCGGAAGAACAGGCCCGTCGTGACGCGGAAGCGGCTGAACAGATCCGTCAGGCAGAAGCGCAGACCCGCCGTGATGCAGAAGCGGCGGAACAGCAGCGCTTTGCACAGGAGCAGGCGCGCCGCAATGCTGAAATCACCGAACAGCAGCGTCTGGCAGAAGAAAAACGTCTGGCGGAAGCGCAGGCGGCAGAGCAGCAGCGTGCGGAAGAAGAACAGCGCCGTCTGAAGGAGCAGGCACTGCGTGATGCGGAAACCGCTAAACAGCAGCGTCTGGCAGAAGAAAAACGGCTGGCGGAAGCACAGGCGGCAGAGCAGCAGCGTGCGGAAGAAGAACAGCGCCGTCTGAAGGAGCAGGCACTGCGTGATGCGGAAACCGCAAAACAACAGCGTATCGCGGAAGAAAAACGGCTGGCTGAAGAACAGGCAGCTGAACAGCAGCGCGCGGAAGAAGAACAGCGCCGCCTGAAAGAGCAGGCACTGCGTGACGCGGAAATTGCGAAACAACAGCGTATCGCGGAAGAAAAACGGCTGGCAGAAGAACAGGCCGCGGCACAGCGCCGTGCGGAAGAAGAACAGCGCCGTGCGCAAGAGCAGGCACTGCGTGATGCGGAAGCAGCAAAACAGCAGCGTATCGCGGAAGAAAAACGGCTGGCAGAAGAACAGGCCGCAGAGCAGCAGCGCGCGCAAGAAGAACAGCGCCGCGCGCAGGCGCAGGCACTGCGTGATGCGGAAGCGGCAAAACAGCAGCGTATCGCTGAAGATAAACGCCGGGCGGAAGAAGAAGCCGCAGAGCAACAGCGTTTAGCGCTGGAGCAGAAACAGCGTGACGCCGAAGCCGCTGAACAGGCGCGTCTGGCGGAAGAACAGCGCCTTGCGCAAGAGGAAGAAGCCCGCCGTCTCGCGGAAGCTGAAGCTGAAGCGGAAGCACAGGACGCGGTACTGGTTGAAAATGAGTCGCCGGCCCCGGCAGAGACACAGGAAAGACCGGCAAAAGAAGGGTTCTTTGCCCGTCTGAAACGCAGTCTGGTACGCACCCGTGAGAATATCGGCTCCGGTTTCTTCGGGATCTTCCGTGGTAAAAAGATCGATGACGATCTGTTTGAAGAACTGGAAGAACAGTTACTGGTGGCAGATGTCGGTGTGGAAACCACCCGCAAGATCATCACCAGTCTGACTCAGCATGCCAGCCGCCGTGATCTGAAAGATGCGGAAGCCTTATATGTTAAACTGCGCGAAGAAATGGGCGAGATCCTGGCAACCGTCGATAAGCCGCTGGAAATTGGAGATAAAAAACCGTATGTGATCCTGATGGTCGGCGTCAATGGTGTCGGTAAAACCACCACCATCGGTAAAATGGCGCGTCAGTATCAGGCTCAGGGTAAATCTGTCATGCTGGCTGCCGGAGATACCTTCCGTGCCGCTGCGGTGGAACAGCTCCAGGTCTGGGGCGAGCGCAACAATATCCCTGTCGTGGCGCAGCACACCGGCGCGGACCCGGCCTCGGTGATTTTTGATGCCATCCAGTCCGCCAAAGCCAAAGGGGTGGATGTGCTGATTGCCGACACCGCAGGGCGTCTGCAGAACAAAGCGCACCTGATGGAAGAACTCAAGAAAATCGTGCGGGTGATGAAAAAACTCGATGAAGATGCCCCGCATGAAATTATGCTGACATTAGATGCCAGCACCGGACAGAACGCTGTCAGCCAGGCGCGTCTCTTTAATGAAGCGGTCGGCCTGACCGGGCTGACTCTGACCAAACTTGACGGAACGGCGAAAGGTGGTGTGATCTTTGCCATCGCAGACCAGTTCGGTATTCCTATCCGGTATATCGGGGTGGGTGAGGGTATTGAAGATCTGCGTCCTTTCAAAGCCGGTGATTTTATTGAGGCACTTTTTGCCCGGGAGGATTAATCATCCATGATTCGCTTTGAACACGTCAGTAAAGCCTATTTAGGCGGTCGTCAGGCGCTCCAGGGGGTGGATTTCCATATCCGCCCGGCGGAGATGGTCTTCCTGACCGGCCATTCCGGCGCAGGGAAGAGTACCCTGCTGAAACTGATTTGTGGGATTGAGCGACCCAGTGACGGCACCATTTTATTTGACGGCCACAATATCAGCCGTCTGAAAAACCGTGAAGTGCCTTTCCTGCGCCGCCAAATCGGCATGATTTTTCAGGATCACCATCTGCTGCTGGATCGCACGGTATATGACAATGTGGCGATGCCGCTGATCATTGCCGGTGCCAGCCCGGAAGATATCCGCCGCCGCGTCAGTGCCGCGCTGGATAAAGTCGGTCTGCTGGATAAGGCCCGTAACTTCCCGGTACAGCTCTCCGGCGGTGAACAGCAGCGCGTGGGCATTGCCCGTGCCGTGGTAAATAAACCAATGGTACTGCTGGCGGATGAACCGACCGGTAACCTGGACAGTGAACTGTCAGAAGGCATTTTACGGCTGTTTGAAGAGTTTAACCGTGTGGGGGTCACTGTTCTGATGGCAACGCACGATATCATGCTGATTGAACGGCGCAATTACCGCGTGCTGACGCTGAGTCAGGGACGCATGGCGGGAGGTCATCATGGTTAAGCAACCGCGTAAACCGGCAAAAAAAATGCCGTCCAAAGCCAAAGCCCTGAAAGGCGGCTGGCGGGAACAGTGGCGACATGCGTGGGTAAACACACTGGGCGATATGCTGCGCCAGCCGCTGTCAACACTGCTGACAGTGATGGTGATTGCGATTTCCCTGACACTGCCGAGCGTCTTTTATATCGTCTGGAAAAACGTCAGCCATGCGGCGCAACAGTGGTATCCGACTCCGCAGCTGACCGTTTATCTGGATAAAGGTCTGGATGAACAGGGCGGACAGAAACTGGCGGACGAGCTGAAAGCGCTCGATGGCGTGGAGAGTGTCAATTATCTCTCCCGTGACCAGGCAATAACCGAATTCCGTGCCTGGTCCGGTTTCAGTACCGCACTGGATATGCTGGAAGAGAACCCGCTGCCGGCGGTGGCGATTGTCACCCCGAAAGTGGATATGCAGAGCAGCGACACGCTCTCTACCCTGCGTGATCGCGTCACGGCACTGTCCGGGATTGATGAGGTACGGATGGATGACAGCTGGTTTGCCCGGCTGGCGGCACTGACCGGCCTGGTGGGGCAGATAGCTTCCCTGATCGGGGTACTGATGGTTGTGGCGCTGTTCCTGGTGATCGGCAACAGTGTACGGCTCAATATTTTCAGCCGCCGCGAAACCATCAATGTGATGAAACTGATCGGCGCGACAGACGGTTTTATTCTGCGTCCGTTCCTCAACGGCGGTATGTTGCTCGGGGCGTTCGGCGCAGTGCTGTCACTGGTGTTGTCCGCATTGCTGGTCTGGAAACTGGGGGATGTGGTGACCGATGTCTCCAAAATTTTCGGGACCACATTTACACTGACCGGGCTGGACTGGGACGAAGCGCTGCTGATTGTGCTGGTGTCCGGTATGATTGGCTGGATAGCTGCCTGGCTGGCAACGGTCCGTCATTTACGGAATTTTATGCCACAGTAACGGTCTTATTATCCGGCGGGGTATTACCCCGCCGGATATCCCGCATCACCGGTTTACATTCAATCAAATGACAGCGCCGGCACTAAGTGATAGGCGTAACTCTGTCCTGTGTTGTACACTGTTCACTATTATTGTCTGCCGACGTCATTTTTATTTGTACTGAGGACTGAATGACTAAAGATACGCAATTCCCTGTTTTAGTTCCGCAAGGGAGCATTGAGGCCTATATCCGGGCAGCTAACCAGTATCCGATGCTGACAGCCGAAGAAGAAAAAGAGCTGGCTGAGCGTCTGTATTATGACGGCGACCTTGAGGCCGCCAAAAAACTGATCATGTCGCATCTGCGGTTTGTTATCCATGTCGCCCGCAGTTATTCAGGTTATGGCCTGCCTCAGGCGGATCTTATCCAGGAAGGCAACATCGGGCTGATGAAAGCCGTGCGCCGCTTTAACCCGGAAATGGGTGTGCGCCTGGTATCGTTTGCGGTTCACTGGATCAAAGCTGAAATTCATGAGTATGTGCTGCGTAACTGGCGCATCGTCAAAATTGCCACCACCAAAGCACAGCGCAAACTGTTTTTTAATCTGCGTAAATCCAAAAAACGCCTCGGCTGGTTTAACCAGGATGAAGTGGAAATGGTGGCGAAAGAGCTGGGGGTGACCAGCAAAGATGTGCTGGAAATGGAATCCCGTATGGCGGCGCAGGACATGGCATTTGATATGTCCGATGACGACGACGGCGATCACCCTGTGGTGGCACCGGCACTGTTCCTGGAAGATAAATCCTCTGATTTCGCTGATGAAATTGAGGAAGATAACTGGGACAGCCACGCCACGGACAAACTCACCCTGGCGATTGATTCACTGGACGATCGCAGCCGTGACATTATCCGTGCCCGCTGGCTGGATGATGACAGCAAAACCACCCTCCAGGAACTGGCGGACAAATACGGCGTTTCCGCCGAGCGCGTCCGTCAGCTGGAAAAAAATGCCATGAAAAAACTGCGCGAGGCGATTGAGGGCTGATAACAATGCGCCCGTTTCTGCGGCGATCTGTTATGGCAGCCATCGTATTTTCTGATAATCACTGACGGGGGATATTATGGCTTTTTCGTCTGAAGACAAAGCAGTTCTGCTGGCGGTAAAGGGCGTGGGTGCGAAAGTTATCGAACGCCTTGAGCAGATGGGATTTTCTGATCTTAATCAGCTTGCCGCCGCGGATGCCCAATCCCTGCTGAGTGCCGGTGCGGCACTTACCGGCTCTACCTGCTGGCGCAACAGTCCGCTGGCCAGAAAAGCCATTGAGTCTGCCATTGCGGCAGCACGCCAGGCACAGAATCCGTCCTGATATGACACCGGTTCAGCTCGATCAGCGCACTGCCCGGCTGATTGTTCAGCGGGCGATGCAAATCCTCAGTTACTCCGTGAATGTGATGAATGCACAGGGCGTGATTATTGCGTCCGGTGACCCGCAGCGGGTCAATCAGCGCCATGAAGGTGCGGTGCTGGCACTGACAGAAAACCGCATTGTGGAAATTGATGAAGCCACCGCCGCCACGCTGAAAGGCGTGAAACCGGGTATTAATCTGCCGGTGATTTTCCGCGATACCATGGTGGGGGTGGTCGGGATTTCCGGCAGACCGGATGAAGTGCGCAACTACGCTGAGCTGGTGCGCATGGCGGCGGAGCTGGTGCTGGAGCAGGCCGATCTGCTGGAAAAATCCCAGTGGGATCGCCGTTACCGTGATGAGCTGGTCAGCCAGCTGATAAGCCCGGAGCAGCAGCCGCAGTCGGTAAAATCGATCGCTGCCTATCTCGGGATCTCCCCCGATAAACCCCGCATAGCCCTGATCCTCGCACTGCCTGCGCCGGATCATGAGCGGTTTCACCGTCTGGTGGACTATATTGATAATCTGAAAATGGATTTGCTGGTCAGTATCCGGGGAATAAATTCCCTCGTGGTGCTGAAACCGGTGGCCTGTGATGCGGATTTTCAGCCGCTCTCTCCGGTGCAGAAGCAGTTACAGGCACTGCGCCGCCAGCTGCCGGATCTGCTGATGTATGTCGGCGGTTTCTTTCACGGAAACAATGGTCTGCACCGCTCCTGGCAGAGTGCCTGCGCTGTGCAGCAACTGGGGCAGACCCCGGCGTACAGCCGTCAGAAAACCATTTTTTACGATGAAGTCAAATTACCCGCCTTGTTACAGGGATTTCAGGAGAGCTGGCAGGCCGCTGAACTGGCCTCCGCCTGGCAGAAACTGAAAGCGGCGGACAGCCGCCGTGTGTTGTGTCATACCCTGAAGACCTATTTTGATCAGAATTGTGATCTGTCTCAAACCACAAAAACGCTGCATATTCACACAAATACCCTCCGTTACCGCCTTCAGCGTGTTGAATCGATTACTGGCTTAAATATCAATAGATTGGAGTCAATGATTCAGCTTTATTTCGGTATGCTGACCGATCTGTGATTTGTGCGTTTGTACAAAATACGCGGTTTCAGCCCGTTCTTTTTTGTCGGAACCTCTCAAGCTTAACCTGATGGCTGCCGCCATAATGCCTCCTGTTCTGTCCGAATAATCATAACTACAGCAGGAGTCTGCACATGGTGACTGTTTCAGCTTTGGGCGCAATGGTTGCGCTGGTCGTGGCGATAGGGTTAATACTGAAAAAAGTACCGCCGGTATACGGGATGATGGCGGGGGCGCTGGCCGGAGGATTGGTCGGCGGTGCGGATCTGGTGCAGACGGTGACACTGATGGTCACCGGTGCTCAGGGGATCACCAACGCGGTGCTGCGTATTCTGGCGGCGGGTGTGCTGGCCGGGGTACTGATTGAATCCGGTGCGGCGAATACCATTGCGGAAACCATTGTCCGTAAAGTGGGTGAAAAGCGGGCACTGCTGGCGCTGGCGGTGGCAACCCTGTTACTGACAGCCGTTGGTGTGTTTATCGACGTGGCGGTTATCACCGTTTCGCCGATTGCGCTGGCGATTGCGCACCGCGCGGACTTGTCCAAAATGGCGATTCTGCTGGCGATGATCGGCGGCGGTAAAGCGGGTAACGTGATGTCTCCGAACCCGAACACCATTGCAGCGGCGGATAACTTTAACGTGCCGCTGACATCACTGATGGCGGCGGGGATTATCCCGGGCATTTTCGGGCTGATCGTGGCGTATTTTCTGGCGAAGCGTTTGGTTCACCGTGGTTCAAAAGTGACGCAGGAAGAGCTGATTGCGGCGCATCATGATGGTAAGTTACCGGGATTCTGGGCGGCAATGAGTGCCCCGCTGGTGGCAATTTTTCTGCTGTCACTGCGTCCGGTCGCCGGTATCAGCATTGATCCGCTGATCGCCCTGCCGGTCGGCGGTCTGGCCGGTGCGCTGATCATGGGACGCTTCCGCCAGTCTAATCATTTTATTACCTCCGGGCTGAGCCGGATGGCACCGGTGGCAATTATGCTGCTGGGAACCGGAACCCTGGCGGGGATTATCGCCAACTCCGGTCTGAAAGATGTGTTAATTAACGGCCTGACGGCGTCCGGTCTGCCATCCTATCTGCTGGCACCGATTTCCGGGGCACTGATGTCCATGGCAACCGCATCCACCACAGCGGGTACGGCGGTGGCATCTGCGGTATTCAGCTCAACACTGCTTGATCTGGGCGTGAGTGCGCTGGCCGGGGCGGCGATGATCCACGCCGGTGCGGTGGTGCTCGACCAGATGCCGCACGGCAGCTTCTTCCATGCAACCGGCGGCAGTGTCAATATGCAGGTTCATGAGCGTCTGAAATTACTGCCTTACGAAACCATGGTGGGTCTGGTGATCGCGATTGTCTCCACACTGATTTTCGGTGTCTTCGGGTTTGGTGGGTAAAAGGAATTAAGTATGAAAATAGTGATTGCTCCGGATTCATTTAAAGAGAGTCTGACCGCCCTTCAGGTCGCTGATGCGGTGGAAGCGGGATTCAGAACCATTTTCCCTGATGCGCAGTACATCAAACTGCCGATGGCGGACGGCGGCGAGGGCACAGTGGTCTCTATTATTGAAGCCACACAGGGAACACTGAAAGAAACCGGGGTTACAGCACCACTGGGGAATAAAGTGACCGGGTTTTACGGGCTGTCCGGTGACGGCAAAACTGCCATTATTGAGATGGCAGCCGCCTCCGGGTTACATCTGGTGCCCCCGGCACAGCGCGACCCGCGCATAACCACCACCTTCGGCACCGGGGAACTTATCCTGGCAGCGCTGGATGACGGCGCGGAGAAAATTATCCTCGGGATCGGCGGCAGTGCCACCAATGACGGCGGTGCCGGGATGATGCAGGCGCTGGGCGTGGTATTCCGTGATGAACAGGGAAACTCACTGCCATTCGGCGGCAGTGCGCTGGCAACACTGGCCTCCGCGGATTTGTCCGGGCTGGATCCGCGTCTGGCGAAGACAGAGTTTGTGGTGGCTTGTGATGTGAATAATCCGCTGTGCGGACCGAAAGGGGCATCTGCCACCTTCGGGCCGCAGAAAGGCGCGACACCGGCGATAGTCAGTGAGCTGGATGCGGCGCTGCGTCACTACGGGGAAGTGATTGAATCCCTGACCGGCAAATCACTGAGTGATGTCGCCGGTGCCGGCGCGGCAGGCGGCATGGGCGTTCCGCTGATGGCATGGCTTGATGCCCGGATGCAGCCGGGTATTGAGATGGTGATCGAAACACTGGATCTGAACGCGGTGGTGAAAGACGCTGATCTGGTGATCACCGGGGAAGGGCGGATGGACAGTCAGACGATTCAGGGAAAAACCCCGGCGGGTGTGGCGAAAGCCGCAAAAGCGCGCGGAATTCCGGTGATCGCGCTGGTTGGCGGGATGAGTGACGACTATGCCGTTGTGCATGAACACGGTATTGATGCCGTGTTCTCTGTGATCCCGCGGGTTTGCTCTCTGGATGAGGCACTGGCACAGGCGGCGGTCAATATTGAAGTTGCCGCCCGTAATATCGCAGCGGTACTGGCGATGAAAACAGGATAAATCAGTAATATTCGTAGCGGGATTCCAGCGTGATCCCGCTGCTCTGAATAGTGGCAGAACCTTCTAACTGGATCGCTTTGATCATGGTCTGCAATTCACAGTTTCCGTACTTATCCCATCGGTAGCAGTTATAGGAATAGGTGCTTTTTCCCCAGAATGTCGGCAGTTTTTGTGTGACGCTGACGACCTGATTCTGTTCGTTATAGGTATATTCCTGCGTCATCACATTCGGCTGCTCAATATCAGTCAGCAGCCCGTCAGTGCCATAATGATAAACCGTCACCCGTGTTTCACCGTTCTCTGTCTCTTTCCCGGAAACCAGGCGATTATTTTGATAACGGTAGCGGGTTTCTGACTGCCAGGATTGGTTATCCGGCGTTGTTTTATAGGATTCTGTCAGGCTGACGATCCGGTTTTCTGCATTACGGGTATATTGCTGATCAATCTGCGTGCTCAGTGTGGTATCGCCCGGGATCACATTACTGATGGTGATGGTCGCCTGATCCGGATTTTCCGGCATGATTTGTGTGGTTTGCGTAATCGGTACCTGGCCTTCTTCTATCGCCATTTCACGGTATTCATAATCATATTGTGTCAGGTCAGCGCACGGACCGAAGTGCAGTTTTTCTTTCACCCACAGGATAAGCCCCATCGAGCGGTAAGACGTGATGGTGATTGATTTTACCGGCCCGTAATATTTCGTGCCGGTAATAATAAATGTATTTTGCCGGTTAATATCCTGAGCAGCAGTATCGCACTGACCGGGGGTTACCGCTGCCGCAGTCAGCGGCAGCGCAAAAGTGAGCAGGAGTATGCCTGTTAGTTTATTCATGGCGCGGACCATTCCATCAGTCAGAGTGAACAGAAAACCCGGATCCGGACAAATCAATCAGTAAACTGAATCAGATCCCGGGTTACTACGTCGCCGGATGAATCTAATAACAAAGAGAGATAATTGCTATCGGAATAGTGGGGAAAACTATTTTTCCGATGATGAATTTCCGCATTAAGTTATCCTTAACGAATCATTAACCAGTTTATAACACTGTTTTTTGCCGAAAAAACACCCGATTGCAACCGGATATTATCCTGTTAATGATGCAATAATCTCCTTTTCTGATTTGCTTTTCAGAATAAAAATCCTGTTTAATGAACTGAAAATAAAGCATTAATTAATGTAATGCGACTCATTATAACGGAACTTTTAAAAATACCGCACATGCTGACCGTCCGGTCACTGCAAAGCTAACCGATGGGGATGTTCTGATGAAAAAAACAATGAAAATGGCCGTCATTGCCGGGGCTGTATCCTGTGCATTAAGTGCAGCGGCGTACGCTGAAGATATTAAAGTCGCGGTGGTGGGCGCAATGTCCGGGCCGGTCGCACAATACGGTGATATGGAGTTTACCGGTGCCCGTCAGGCGATTGAGGACATCAACGCCAAAGGCGGGATTAACGGCAATAAACTGGTGATCACCGAATACGATGACGCCTGTGACCCGAAACAGGCGGTGGCGGTCGCCAACAAAGTGATTAATGACGGCATGCGTTATGTGATCGGACACCTCTGCTCCTCCTCCACACAACCCGCGTCAGATATTTATGAGGACGAAGGGATCCTGATGATCACCCCGGCGGCAACCAATGCGGATTTAACCACGCGCGGTTACAGCCTGATCATGCGCACCACCGGCCTGGATTCTGACCAGGGCCCGACTGCCGCAAAATATATCCTCGAAAAAGTGAAACCGCAGCGTATTGCCGTGGTGCATGACAAGCAGCAGTACGGTGAAGGCCTGGCGCGTTCCGTGAAAGACAATCTGAACAACGCCGGGGTGAAAGAAGTGCTGTTTGAAGGGGTCACGGCAGGTGATAAAGATTTCTCCGCGCTGGTGGCGCGTCTGAAGAAAGAAAATGTCGATTTTGTCTATTTCGGCGGTTACTACCCGGAAATGGGACAGATTTTACGCCAGGCAAAACAGGCGGGGCTGAATATCCGCTTTATGGGGCCGGAAGGCGTGGGTAACTCCTCACTCTCCAACATTGCCGGTGACGCATCTGAAGGCATGCTGGTGACGCTGCCGAAACGCTATGACCAGGTGCCTGCCAACAAACCGGTGGTGGATGCCCTGGCAGCGAAGAAACTGGATGCGACCGGGCCATTCGTCTGGACAACCTATGCCGCATTACAGTCACTGACCACCGCAATGCAGCGCAGCGGCAGCATGGAACCGGCGGATCTGGCCGCCGATCTGAAAGGTAAGCCGGTCGAAACGGTCATGGGCGAACTGAGCTGGACACCAAACGGGGATCTGAAAGGTTTCGAGTTCGGCGTATTTGAATGGCACAAAGACGGAACCTCATCACCGCTGAACTGATCCGCAGTGGTGACTGATGCGGGCAGTGTGTTTCAGGGGAGTGCGCTATGTCAGAACAATTATTATATTTTACGCAACAATTGCTGAACGGATTAACGCTGGGAAGCACCTATGCCCTGATCGCCATCGGTTACACCATGGTGTACGGCATTATCGGTATGATTAACTTTGCCCACGGCGAAGTATATATGATCGGCAGTTACGTCTCGTTTATTGTGATTGCCGGGCTGATGATGCTGGGGATTGATGTCGGCTGGCTGTTAATTACCGCTGCATTTATTACAGCGATAATTATTGCCAGTGCCTATGGCTGGAGTATCGAACGGGTCGCCTACCGGCCTGTCCGTCACTCAAAACGGCTGATTGCCCTGATTTCGGCGATCGGGATGTCCATTTTTCTGCAAAACTTTGTCAGTCTTTCCCAGGGCTCCCGCGATCTCGCGCTGCCCGGGCTGATCAACGGTCGCTGGACCTTCGGGGAAAGCGGCGGTTTCTCCGCCACGGTTTCCGCTATGCAGATCACCATCTGGGTGGTGACGGTGCTGGCCATGCTGGCGCTGACCCTTTTTATCCGTTACTCACGAATGGGCCGCGCCTGCCGGGCCTGTGCGGAAGATCTGAAAATGGCCGGTTTGCTCGGGATCAACACCGATCGCGTAATCGCACTGACCTTTGTGATCGGTGCAGCAATGGCAGCGGTGGCCGGGGTGCTGCTGGGACAGTTTTACGGCGTGATCAACCCGTACATTGGCTTTATGGCCGGGATGAAAGCCTTTACCGCAGCTGTTCTCGGCGGGATCGGCAGTATTCCCGGGGCGATGATCGGCGGGGTGATCCTCGGCGTGTCAGAAGCCATGACCTCCGCCTATTTCAGTACGGAATATAAAGATGTGGTGTCATTCGGCTTGCTTATCCTTGTGTTACTGGTGATGCCGACCGGGATCCTCGGGCGTCCGGAGGTTGAAAAGGTATGACAAAATCTCACTGGATCAACGCCATTGTCGCCACCGCAACGCTGTTTGTGCTGGCCTCCGTGATGATGGGGCTGCAATTGTCCCTCGACGGCACCCGTCTGATTGTCCGCAACGCCGATGCCGTCCGCTGGGAGTGGATTGGCACCGGCTGTGTGATTGTCTTTATTTTTCAGCTGGTGCGCCCGTCGCTGAAAAAATTGACGGCACGTCTGCCGAAAAGCAGCGTATCACTGCCGGGTTTTGACGGCTCCACCAACACGCAGAAAATTATTGCCGGGCTGATTATTATCGCTGCCATTATCTGGCCGTTTATGGTGTCGCGCGGCAGTGTGGATATCGCCACCTTAACCTTTATCTATGTGATGCTCGGCCTCGGGTTGAATGTGGTGGTCGGGTTATCCGGCCTGCTGGTGCTGGGCTACGCCGGGTTTTATGCCATCGGGGCGTACACCTACGGGCTGATGAACCACTATTTCGGCTGGGGATTCTGGCAGAGCCTGCCGCTGGCCGGTATTGCCGCGGCGCTGTCCGGCCTGCTGCTCGGTTTTCCGGTGCTGCGGCTGCGGGGGGATTATCTGGCGATTGTGACACTCGGCTTCGGGGAAATTGTCCGTATTCTGCTGCTGAATAATACGGAATTTACCGGCGGGCCGAACGGCATCAGTCAGATCCCGAAACCGACGCTGTTCGGGCTGGAATTCAGCCGGACCGCCAAAGAGGGCGGCTGGGATACGTTCCATAATTTCTTCGGCCTGGCGTATGACCCGGGCGATCGTATTATCTTCCTGTATCTGGTCGCGCTGCTGCTGGTACTGGCAACACTGTTTATTATCAGCCGGTTACTGAGAATGCCGTTGGGCCGGGCGTGGGAAGCGCTGCGTGAGGATGAAATCGCCTGCCGCTCGCTGGGGCTCAGCCCGACACGCATCAAACTGACGGCATTTACTATCAGTGCGGCCTTTGCCGGGGTGGCGGGTACGTTATTTGCCGCCCGTCAGGGTTTTATCAGCCCGGAATCCTTTACCTTCACAGAATCGGCTTTTGTGCTGGCAGTGGTGGTGCTGGGCGGTATGGGCTCACAAACCTCGGTGATTCTGGCCGCCGTTATCCTGGTGGTTTCCCGTGAAATGATGCGTGATCTGAACGCTTACAGCATGCTGTTGCTCGGGGCGCTGATGGTGCTGATGATGGTCTGGCGACCGCAGGGATTACTGCCGGTGTCGCGTCCGCACCTGAAAGTCAGCACAACGGATGCGGAAAAAACCGGAGGTGCGCAATGACTGATACCTTATTGCAGGTCTCCGGCCTGACCATGCGTTTCGGCGGGTTGCTGGCGGTGAACAATGTATCGCTGGAGCTGAACCGGGGCGAGATAGTCTCTCTGATCGGCCCCAACGGTGCGGGAAAAACCACGATCTTCAACTGCCTGACCGGTTTCTACAAACCGGCGGACGGGCAGATCCTGCTGCGCGGAAAACCGGTGCAGGGGTTATCCGGACAGGCAATCGCCCGTCTCGGTATGATCCGCACCTTCCAGCATGTGCGTTTATTCCGGGAAATGACGGTGATTGAAAACCTGCTGGTGGCGCAGCATCAGCATCATAAAAGCGGATTACTCGCCGGGCTGCTGACATTGCCCTCATTCCGCCGTGATCAGCGTGAAGCCACGGAGCGTGCGGTGATGTGGCTGGACAGAATCGGGCTGACGGCACTGGCAAACCGGCAGGCGGGTAACCTGGCGTATGGTCAGCAGCGGCGGCTGGAAATCGCCCGCTGTATGGTGACCCGGCCGGATATTCTGATGCTGGATGAACCGGCGGCCGGGCTGAACCCGAAAGAAACGGACGACCTCGATGCACTGATCGCGGAACTGCGGGCGGAGCACGGCGTCTCTGTCCTGCTGATCGAACATGATATGAAACTGGTGATGGGAATTTCAGACCGGATCTATGTGGTGAACCAGGGAACGCCGCTGGCAAGCGGCAGCCCGGCGGCGATCCGCAACCATCCGGATGTGATCCGTGCGTATTTGGGGGAGGCATACTGATGCTGGAATTTAATCATGTCTCCGCGCAGTACGGCAAAATTCAGGCGCTGCATGACGTCAGTCTGTCGGTGCGCAAAGGGGAAATTGTCACCCTGATCGGCGCGAACGGCGCGGGGAAAACCACGCTGCTCAGCACACTGTGCGGGGAGCCGCGGGCAACCACCGGTGAGATCCGCTATCTCGGGGAGAACATCACGGCACTGCCGACGGCGCAGATCATGCGCAAAGACATTGCACTGGTGCCGGAAGGGCGGCGCGTGTTCGGGCGGATGACGGTAGAAGAGAATCTGGCCATGGGCGGATTTTTTGCATCCAAACCGCAGTATCAGGCACGGATTGCTCAGGTGTATGAGCTTTTCCCGAGGCTTCAGGAGCGCCGCCATCAGCGGGCGGGAACAATGTCCGGTGGTGAGCAGCAGATGCTGGCTATCGGCCGCGCGCTGATGAGCAGCCCTCAGTTGTTACTGCTGGATGAACCGTCCCTCGGGCTGGCGCCGATTATTATTATGCAGATTTTCGATACCATCCGTGAACTGCGCGATGCGGGTATGACTATCTTTTTGGTCGAACAGAATGCCAACCAGGCGCTGAAACTGGCAGACAGAGGTTATGTGCTTGAAAACGGGCGGGTCGTACTGGAGGATACCGGTCCGGCACTGCTGGTGAATGAAGCGGTCAGAAGCGCCTATCTGGGCGGCTGATTACGGTTTTCCGGAGAAAATCTGACGGAATGTATCCTCATTTTCTGTCAGATTTTTTACCCACGGGCAGGCTTCCGGCTCGCCGTTGTCACAGGCAGCTTTCATCAGCGCCACACCTTCGCTGTAATCCTGCTGCGTGCCGTGCCCCTGAAGAGACATCATGGCGAGATAAAACTGAGCCGGGCCGTGTGACTGCCGCGCCGCGCGCTCATAAAAATTCCGGGCAATGGCGCAATCACTCCGTTCACAGCCTTTTCCGCGATAATACATTACACCCAGCTGATAAAGCGCGTCCGGCTGATCCTGAGCTGCCGCTTTCTCGAACCAGGTTCTGGCTTTACTGATATCCTGATCCGCCCCTTCGCCATATAAATACATCATACCCAGCTGATACCGGGCAACGGCCATATTCTGCCTGGCGGCCTGTTCAAACCAGTAATGGGCCTGCACCATCTCTTTGTTGTCACGATGGTTTAAATCGGCCAGATGAAGGTACACATTGGCCAGATTTACCTGTCCCGGCGCATATTTCTGCACTGCGGCTTTTTCAAACCAGATTTTGGCGTCCTGTAATGACTTCACAGACTGATCATTGAGCAGGAGCAGTTTTCCCAGCTCATTCTGAGCATACGGGTTATTTTGTTCCGCTGCTTTCCGGTACCAGTATTTGGCCTGCACAATATCCTGCTGTGTACGGAAGTTATCCGCCAGTGTTATCTGTGCGGCAATATTACCGCGCAGTGCCCTGGCTTCGGTATGTTGTACTGCCGCCTGTTTCGCCTGAAGCGGCGCGGCAGTAAACAGTACGGCAAGCAGGAGTCCTGCGGTGGTGACGGTTTTCATTACACATCCTGTTATTGATGATGGCATCAGTTTCCTGCGGACATAACCGGGTGATCATGACCGATGTAAAGAGCGGGCAGGCCCGGATGCCCGCTGATGGTGCACCACAATGGTGCAAAACGCGCTTTTCTGCAACGGGAACCGGCGGAAAAGGCAGACAGAAAAAATGGAATGATTATTGCAGTCATTATTGCAGACAAAAAACCGGATTTTTTACCGTTTATAGCTATATGAGGCATTTATGACTGAGTACGATTTTGTAATAAAAGCGGATGATTTATCCTCACCGCAAACCGGGGCGCTGATTGCCCTGCATTTACAGGGAATGGCGCAAAATACGCCGCAGGAGCATGTTTATGCCCTGGACAAAAGTGGTCTGCGGGCGGATAACATCCGTGTCTGGAGTGTATGGGACGGTGACCGTATCGCGGCTGTCGGGGCGCTGAAACTGCTTTCTGATACGCAGGGTGAAATAAAATCGATGCGGGCTCATCCGGATTTTCGCGGCAAAGGGGCGGGTAAATTACTGCTGCTGCACATTATTGCACAGGCAAAACAGGATGGTATGACCCGCCTGAGCCTGGAGACCGGCTGCCATCCGGATTTTGAACCGGCGCTGGCGCTGTACCGCCGCTGCGGTTTTCAGTCCGGAGCGGCGTTTGGTGATTATCAGCCCGGTGAACATCATCAGTTTTTCCATCTGGATTTGTGATAACAGGGCGGGTTGACGGAAACCCGCATTTTTATACTTTTTTTATACCTTTCCCGCCGAATTTTGCGACATCTTTGCACCCGCTTTTCTAGACTCAATGATGAATACCTCACACATGTAAGGACAAGTTATGAGTCTGGCTCTTATTGCAGGCATCGCCGGTACATTACTGCTGCTGGCATACCTCCTTTATGCCCTGATTAAGGCGGAGAAATTCTGATGGCCGCGAATGCCTTTTTACTTATCGCCGGGTTTCTGATTGTTTTGCTGATTGCGGCAAAACTGCTCAGTAACCTGCTGGTCTGCTTTATTGACGGCACACCGCTGCTGGTGCTGCGCCGTGTGGAAGGTGTACTGTGGCGCTTTGCGGGAATTGGCCGCGACGAAATGCGCTGGCAGGGATATCTGACGGCACTGCTGCTGTTTAATGCGCTGGGACTGATATTCCTGACGGCGATCCTGATGCTGCAGGCGGATTTACCGCTCAACCCGCGTCACTTCCCGGGGATGTCATGGGATCTGGCGCTGAATACGGCGGTCAGTTTTGTCACTAATACCAACTGGCAGTCTTACAGCGGGGAATCCACGGTCAGCTACTTCAGCCAGATGGCCGGGCTGACAGTACAGAACTTCCTGTCCGCCGCCACCGGTATCGCCGTGGCGTTTGCCCTGATCCGCGCCCTGTGCCGCCGCTCTGTACAGACACTCGGCAATGCGTGGGCAGATCTGACCCGCATCACGCTGTGGTTACTGTTACCACTCTCTGTGATTATTGCGCTGTTCTTTATTTCGCAGGGCGTTATTCAGAACTTCCATGATTATCAAACTATTATCACGCCGGAAGGCGTGCAGCAGGTATTGCCGATGGGGCCGGTTGCGTCTCAGGAAGCAATTAAACTGCTTGGTACCAACGGCGGCGGATTCTTCGGGGCCAACTCGGCGCATCCGTTTGAAAACCCGACGGCGCTGACTAACTTTGTGCAGATGCTGGCGATTTTCCTGATCCCGGCGGCACTCTGTTTTGCATTCGGGCGCTGTGCCGGTAATCCGGGCCAGGGTCGTGCACTGCTGGCGGCAATGACCATTGTTTTTGTTGCTGCGGCTGCTGCCGTGATGTGGAGCGAAACGCACGGTAATCCGGCCTTTGCGGGCATGGGGATCGACAGCGCGTTCAATATGGAAGGGAAAGAGAGCCGTTTCGGTATCCTTGCCACCGGGCTGTTTGTGGCTGTGACTACAGCCGCCTCCTGCGGTGCGGTAAACAGCATGCATGATTCCCTGACTCCGCTGGGCGGTCTGGTGCCGCTGTGGCTGATGCAGATCGGTGAAGTGATCTTCGGCGGCGTGGGGGCCGGTTTCTACGGCATGATGCTGTTTGTCTTCCTCGCTGTTTTTATCGCCGGACTGATGATTGGCCGCACGCCGGAATACCTCAGCAAAAAAATTGAGGTTCGGGAGATGAAACTGACCGCGCTGGCGATTCTGGTCACCCCGGCGCTGGTTCTCGGCGGTACGGCACTGGCGATGATGACGGAAGCCGGACGCGGCGCCATGCTCAATCCGGGCGCACACGGCTTCAGTGAAGTACTGTATGCCCTCTCATCCGCGTCAAACAATAACGGCAGTGCCTTTGCCGGGCTGAGTACCAACACCCCGTTCTGGAACCTGCTGCTGGCATTCTGCATGTTTGCGGGTCGTTTTGTGGTGATTGCGCTGGTGATGATGCTGGCGGGTTCGCTGGTCAGCAAAACTATCCGGACCGCCGGTGCAGGCACATTGCCGACAACCGGGCCGCTGTTTACCGGGCTGCTGATTGCCGCAATATTACTGATCGGCGCACTGACCTTTGTTCCTGCACTGGCACTGGGGCCGGTGGCGGAATTTCTTGATTTACTTAAGTGATTGACGGGAGAACACCATGAGTCGTCAGACACAGCGATTATTTGAACCCGCACTGGTGCGCCGCGCACTGCCGGATGCATTCCGCAAGCTTTCGCCGGTGGTGCAGTGGCAGAATCCGGTGATGTTTATTGTCTGGTGCGGCAGCCTGCTGACCACACTGCTGGCCGCCGGGATGTTCAGCGGATTTATCAGCGGTAACGGCGGATTTACCCTCACCATCGCCCTGTGGCTGTGGTTTACCGTGCTGTTTGCCAACTTCGCTGAAGCGCTGGCGGAAGGGCGCAGCAAAGCGCAGGCCGACAGCCTGAAAGGGATGAAAAAAACCAGCCGCGCACGGCGTCTGCATGCGGCACAGCGTGACAGCGGCTTTGATATGGTCTCTGCCGACACCCTGCGCAAAGGGGACTGGGTACTGGTGGAAGCGGGCGATCTGATCCCGTGTGACGGTACCGTGCTGGAAGGCGGCGCATCTGTGGATGAGAGCGCGATTACCGGTGAATCCGCCCCGGTGATCCGCGAATCCGGCGGCGATTTTGCCTCTGTTACCGGCGGGACCCGCATTCTGTCCGACTGGCTGATTATTGAGTGCAGTGCCAACCCGGGCGACAGCTTCCTTGACCGCATGATCAGCATGGTCGAAGGTGCGAAACGCAGCAAAACGCCGAACGAGATTGCTCTGACAATTTTGCTGGCTGCCCTGAGTATTGTGTTCCTGCTGGCGGTGGCGACACTCTGGCCGTTTACCGCCTATACCGGTCATCCGGTCACTCTGACGGTCATGATCGCCCTGCTGGTCTGTCTGATCCCGACCACCATCAGCGGCCTGCTCTCCGCCATTGGTGTGGCAGGGATGAGCCGCATGCTGGCGGCTAACGTGATCGCCACCAGCGGCCGGGCGGTGGAAGCTGCCGGGGATGTGGACGTGCTGCTGCTGGACAAAACCGGCACCATCACGCTGGGTAACCGTCAGGCCTCTGCTTTCCTCGCCGCACTCGGTGTGGATGAAAAAACGCTGGCGGATGCGGCACAGCTGTCATCCCTGGCGGATGAAACCCCGGAAGGGCGCAGTATCGTGGTGCTGGCAAAACAGCGTTTCAGCCTGCGGGCACGCAACCTGGAAAGCCTGAATGCCACCTTTATTCCGTTTACCGCCCAGACCCGCATGAGCGGTATCAATGTGGACGGACGCACTATCCGCAAAGGTTCCGTGGATGCTATCCGCCGTTATATTGAGGCCAACCATGGTCACTTCCCGGCGCAGGTTGACAAACTGGTGGAAGAGGTTGCACGCGGCGGCGGTACTCCGCTGGTGGTGGCGGAAGAGCACCGTGTGCTCGGCGTGATCGCCCTGAAAGATATCGTAAAAGGCGGGATCCGCGAACGCTTTGCACAACTGCGTCAGATGGGGATCAAAACGGTGATGATCACAGGGGATAACCGGCTGACGGCGGCGGCGATTGCCGCCGAAGCCGGGGTGGATGATTTCCTCGCGGAAGCGACGCCGGAAGCCAAACTGGCGCTGATCCGTCAGTACCAGAAAGAAGGGCGGCTGGTGGCAATGACCGGCGACGGCACCAATGATGCCCCGGCGCTGGCACAGGCGGATGTTGCGGTTGCCATGAACTCGGGCACCCAGGCGGCGAAAGAAGCGGGGAATATGGTCGATCTGGACTCCAACCCGACCAAACTGATTGAGGTGGTGCATATTGGTAAACAGATGCTGATGACACGCGGTTCGCTGACCACGTTCAGTATCTCCAATGATATCGCCAAATATTTCGCGATTATCCCGGCAGCGTTTGCGGTGACCTATCCGCAGCTGGATGCGCTTAATATCATGCGCCTGCACTCACCGGATTCCGCCATGTTAAGTGCGGTGATCTTCAATGCCCTGATTATCGTCTTTCTGATCCCGCTGGCGCTGAAAGGGGTACCGTATCACGCCCTGAGTGCCGCACAGATGTTACGCCGTAATCTGTGGATCTACGGACTGGGTGGCCTGGTTGTGCCGTTTATCGGTATAAAATTGATCGATATGTTACTGACCCTGACAGGGTTAGTATAAGGATAAACAATGAGTCAGATACGTCCCGCAATCATAATATTTCTGGTTCTGGCACTGGTAACAGGGGTATTTTATCCTCTGCTGACCACCTCACTCGGGGAGTGGTGGTTTGCCCGCCAGGCCAACGGCTCACTGATTGAAGTGAATAACGAAGTCAAAGGCTCGGCGCTGATCGGCCAGCCGTTTACACAGCCCGGCTATTTTCACGGACGCCCGTCAGAAACGGCGGAGCATCCGTATAACGCACTGAGTTCCGGCGGCAGCAACCTGAGCACCGGCAACCCGGAACTGTTACAGCGGGTGGCGCAGCGGGCAGAGACATTAAGGGCGGAAAACCCGGACGCGTCGCATACGGTGCCGGTTGACCTGGTGACCGCCTCTGCCAGCGGGCTGGACCCGGATATCTCCCCGGAGGCCGCTTACTGGCAGGCACCGCGTGTTGCCAAAGCGCGTAATATGACACAGGCTGAGGTGGAGAAACTGATCCGCGAACATATCACCACCCCGGTGCCTGCGTTTACCGGTGTGCCGATCGTGAACGTGCTGACACTGAACCTGGCGCTGGATGCACATGCGGCGGACAAAACCAGCCTGAACTAACGGAAGGACAGCATTATGTATGAAGAGCCACTGCGCCCCGATCCTGACCAGTTACTGGCACAGGTCACAGAGCGTCCGCGCGGAAAACTGAAGATCTTCTTCGGTGCCTGTGCGGGGGTCGGGAAAACCTACGCCATGCTGAAAGAGGCGCAGCGGCTGCGTGAACAGGGCATTGATGTGCTGGCCGGGGTGGTGGAAACCCACGGTCGCAGTGAAACCGCCGCGTTGCTGGAAGGGCTGCGCATTCTGCCGCTGAAAAAACACAACTACCGGGGACGGCAGGTGGCGGGGTTTGATCTCGATCGCGCACTGGCACTGCATCCGGCGGTGATCCTGATGGACGAACTGGCGCACACCAATATCCCCGGCGCCCGTCACCCGAAACGCTGGCAGGATGTGGAAGAGCTGCTCAATGCCGGGATCGATGTCCTCACCACCATCAATGTGCAGCACCTGGAAAGCCTGAATGACATTGTCGGCGGCGTGACCGGTGTTCGTGTGCGGGAAACCGTGCCGGACCCGGTGTTTGATGCCGCCGATGAAATAGTGCTGGTGGATTTAACCCCGGACGACCTGCTCGACAGACTGCGCGAGGGGAAAGTGTATCTCCCGGCTCAGGCAGAGCGGGCGATCGAGCACTTTTTCCGCAAAGGCAATCTGCTGGCACTGCGTGAACTGGCGCTGCGCCGGACCACCGACCGTGTCGATGAACAGATGCGTGCCTGGCGGGAACGGAAAGGGCAGGAGAAAGTCTGGCACACCCGGGATGCGATACTGGTCTGTCTGCGCCCGGACGGCGGCAATGAAAAACTGGTGCGTGCCGCCGCCCGGTTGGCGGCACGGCTCGGCAGTGACTGGCATGCCATTTTTGTCGAAACCCCTGCACGGCATAAATTACCGTCACCGCAGCGGCGTACCCTCCTCACCACCCTGTCACTGGCACAGCAACTGGGTGCCACCACGGCAACGCTGGCAGAGCCGGAGGAGAGCCGGGCGGTGATCCGCTATGCGCGGGAAAATAACCTCGGCAAAATTATGATTGCCCGCCATGAACGGACATCCTGGTGGCGGCGCGACAAATTACAGGAACAGCTCAGCCGCAGTGCCGCTGATCTGGATGTGGTGATGATCGCTCCGCAGGACAGGCAGCCGGAAAACCGCGAAAAATTCAGCGACAACCGGCCGTTTCTGGATAAACACAAAACCGATTTGCAGGGCTGCGTTATTGCGGCACTGATTTGTGCCATCACCACGCTGATGGCGCACCACTGGCTGATGGCCTTTGATAATGCTAACCTGGTGATGCTCTATATCCTGGGTGTGGTGGTGGTGGCGAGGTTCTACGGGCGCTGGCCTTCTGTGTTTGCCACCATTATTAACGTTATCAGCTTTGATCTCTTTCTGATCAACCCGAAAGGTACCCTGGCTGTCTCGGATATGCAGTATCTGCTCACCTTCGCCGTGATGATGACGGTCGGGCTGGTGATCGGCAGTCTGACCGCCGGTGTCCGTTATCAGGCGCGGGTGGCGCGTTACCGCGAACAGCGTACCTGGCATCTCTATGAAATGTCGAAAGCCCTGGCGGTGGCGCGGGAATCTGATGATATTGCCTCGGTCAGTTGCCACTTTATCAGCCACAGCCTGCATGCCCGCTGTGAAATGTTGCTGCCGGATGAACAGGGGAATCTGATCCCGGCCGGCGGCGGCACAGCCGATAACAGCCGTGACGATGCCATCATCCGCTGGAGTTATGACAAAGGCCAGCCCGCCGGGTTCGGTACCGGCACACTGCCCGGTGTGCCGTATCAGATCCTGCCGGTCTGCACGACAGAAAAAGTCTACGGCGTGGTGATTGTGGAGCCGTATAACCGCCGTCAGCTGCTGATCCCCGAACAGCAGCGGCTGCTGGAAACCCTGATCCTGCTGGCAGCGGGGGCACTGGAGCGCCGCACCCTGACAGAACGCGAGGCGCAGTCGCGGCTGGTCAGTGAACGTGAGCAAGTGCGCAACTCACTGCTGGCGGCGCTGTCTCATGATCTGCGCACACCGCTGACCGTGTTGTTTGGTCAGGCGGAGATCCTGACGCTGGATCTGACCAGCGAAGGTTCACCGTATGCCGCACAGGCCAATGAGATCCGCCAGCACATCCTCAGCACCACACGGCTGGTCAATAACCTGCTGGATATGGCACGGATCCAGTCCGGCGGCTTTAATCTCAATAAAGAGTGGCTGCCGCTGGAAGAGGTGATCGGCAGTGCCCTGCAAATGCTGAAACCGCGTTTTGACACGGATTCGGTACAGATTGACCTCAATGACCCGATGCAGCTGATTTGTGCGGACGGCCCGCTGTTTGAACGGGTGTTGATCAATCTGCTGGAAAACGCGATAAAATACGCCGGGCCGCAGGCGCAGATTGGCATCCGCTCGCGGTTGTCGGACAATATGATTGATATTGAAGTGTGGGATAACGGCCCGGGTATCCCGGCCGGACAGGAAGCACTGATATTTGAGAAATTTTCGCGCGGTCAGAAAGAATCCGCCATTCCGGGGATCGGCCTCGGGCTGGCGATCTGCCGGGCCATTGCCGAAGTGCACGGCGGCACTATTTTAGCCGGAAACCGTGACGGGGGTGGCGCAAGCTTCCATATCCGTCTACCCTGTGAAGATCCGCCCGTGATTGATGAAGATGATAACCTGCTGTGACCACTGTACTGATTGTTGAAGATGAAAAAGGGATCCGCCGCCTTCTGCGCAACGCGCTGGAAGGGGATTCCGTGCGTGTGTTTGAAGCGGAAGACCTGGCGCGCGGGCTGGTGGAAGCCGCGACCCGCAAACCGGACCTGGTGATCCTCGACCTTGGGCTGCCGGACGGCGACGGCATCACCTTTGTGCAGGAATTCCGTCAGTGGAGTTCCGTACCGGTGCTGGTGCTTTCCGCCCGTGACAGTGAGCATGACAAAATTGCCGCGCTGGATGCCGGCGCGGATGACTACATGACCAAACCCTTTGGTGTCGGGGAGTTACAGGCGCGGCTGCGGGTGCTGATGCGCCGCTATCCCGGCAGTGAAAAGAACGATCCCGTCTATGCGTTCGGGGATATCTGTGTGGATATTGCCGCGCGCCAGGTCAGTAAAGGCGGGCAGGAAGTGCATCTCACGCCGATTGAATTCCGCCTGCTGACTATTCTTATCGGCCACAGCGGCAAAGTGCTGACCCAGCGGCAGCTGCTCAATGAAGTGTGGGGGCCGAACGCCGTCGAACACGCCCACTACCTGCGTATTTATATGGGGCATCTGCGCCAGAAGCTGGAAACAGATCCTGCCCGTCCTCAGCATTTCATCACTGAAACCGGTATCGGTTACCGGTTTGTCTCCGTTCCCTGAATCCCCCTCCGGCTGTTTTTTTTACCTCCGTCACTGTTATAGAAAAACTGTTCTGTTTTCCGGCCGTTTTTATTGTTTACATCAAAAAATGGTTATTTTGTGCGCTTTATAGTGAAACCAGGTGATACAGACCCACGGATTTTTAAGTACCTAAAAGGAGTTAGTTATGGATTTTGCTATCCAGCTTGTCGTGGTATTGATCTGTCTGTTTTACGGGGCGCGCAAAGGCGGGATTGCCCTGGGGTTGCTGGGCGGGATAGGCCTGGTGCTGCTGGTTTTTGTCTTCCACTTAAAGCCCGGAAAGCCGCCGGTGGATGTGATGCTGGTGATTATTGCGGTCGTGGCGGCATCGGCTACTCTGCAGGCTTCCGGGGGACTGGATGTGATGCTGCAGATAGCAGAGCGTCTGCTGCGGCGTAATCCGAAATATGTCTCAATTGTGGCACCGTTTGTGACCTGTCTGCTGACCATTCTGTGCGGCACCGGTCATGTCGTCTACACCATCTTACCTATCATCTATGATGTCGCGATTAAAAATAATATCCGCCCGGAAAGGCCGATGGCAGCCAGTACAATCGGTTCCCAGATGGGGATAATCGCCAGCCCGGTGTCGGTTGCCGTGGTCTCTCTGGTCGCTATGCTGGGGGATGTGACCATCAACGGCAAACATCTGGGCTTTGTTGACCTGCTGGCGATCACCATTCCGTCCACCCTGATCGGGATACTGTGTATCGGTATCTTCAGCTGGTATCGCGGCAAAGATCTGGATAAGGATCCGGAATTTCAGGCGTTTATCGCAAAACCGGAAAACCGGAAATACGTCTACGGCGATACCGCCACGCTGCTCAATAAAAAATTACCCGCCAGTAACTGGCTGGCAATGTGGATCTTTCTGGCCTCTATCGCGGTCGTGGCATCACTGGGGGCCTTTCCGTGGCTGAGGCCGGTTTTTGACGGCAAGCCGCTGTCGATGGTTCTGGTGATTCAGATCTTTATGCTGCTGGCCGGGGCATTAATTATCATTTTTACCGATACCAAACCGGCATCTATTTCGAAAAATGAAGTGTTCCGCTCGGGGATGATCGCGATTGTGGCGGTTTACGGTATCGCGTGGATGGCGGAAACCATGTTCGGTGCTCACCTTGAGCAGATTGAGAGTGTGCTGGGATCGCTGGTCAAAGAGTATCCGTGGGCTTACGCGGTGGTGCTGCTGCTGGTGTCCAAGTTTGTTAACTCGCAGGCGGCGGCTCTGGCGGCAGTGGTTCCGCTGGCGCTGGCTATCGGGGTAAATCCGGCCTATATCGTGGCATCCGCACCGGCCTGTTACGGTTACTACATTCTGCCGACCTACCCGAGTGACCTGGCGGCTATCCAGTTCGACCGCTCAGGTACCACCAAAATCGGGCGCTTTGTGATTAACCACAGCTTTATTGCGCCGGGACTGATTGGTGTCGGGGTTTCCTGCGTGTGCGGCTGGTTCTTTTCCGCGATGTACGGTTTTCTCTGACAGCTGTCCGGAACAGTGATAACGGGCAGTGATGCCCGTTATCACCGTGCGTTATTAAGACGGCGTTCCGGTAAGCTGAAAGACCCCGACCATCTCATTGAGTGTACCGGCCTGCTCATTCAGGGAAGAGGCGGCGGCAACCGACTGTTCCACCAGGGTGGCATTCTGCTGGGTGGCGGAATCAATCAGTCCGATAGCGCTGTTGATCTGGGTAATGCCGTCAGTCTGTTCATGGCTGGCGTGACCGATCTCATGCAGTAAATCATCCATCTGGCTGACATTACTGATAATACCGCGCAGTGATTCAGCCGCATCTTCCACCAGTTGTAATCCCTCGCGGGTCTGACCGGCAGAGTTTTCAATCAGTGTGCGGATCTCACTGGCAGAATCGGCGCTGCGCTGCGCCAGCAGACGAACCTCACCGGCGACCACCGCAAAACCGCGCCCGTGCTCACCGGCTCTGGCGGCCTCCACGGCGGCATTCAGCGCCAGAATATTGGTCTGGAACGCAATCGAATCAATCAGATTGATAATGTCTGACATCCGGGTGGCGGTGGTGTTGATCGTGCGGATTTTATCCGTCACCTGTTCCATCATCTCGCCGTTGTGTTTCACCACCCCGGCGGTATTTGCCGACAGCGTGGTCGCCTTAAGGGTATTGGCAGCGGTGTTTTTCACCGTTGCGGTGATCTGCTCCATGGAGGCCGCCGTTTCTTCCACCGACGCGGCCTGTTCTTCCGTACGGGCAGCCAGGTTCTGGTTACCGGCAACAATCTGCTCTGCGGTGGCAGACAGGCTGACCGCGCCGTTTTTCACTTCGGTCACGATATCCTGCAAATGCACCTGCATTTCAGCCAGCGCATTGAGCAGCACGCCGGTTTCATCATGATGCGTGACATTGATCTGCTGTGTCAGATCCCCTTGTGCAATGGCGCGGGCAAGCGTCACGGCTTTATCCAGCGGACGGGTGATACTGCGTACAATAATCTGTGCCAGTACGGCACTGATGATGGCACTGATGATGGTCAGGGTGATCAGCAGGAGACGGTTGGTTTTAAAATTACTCTCCACCTGATTTCCCGCCTCTTTCATATGCGCATCCTGAATGGCGATTAACTGCATCACATTATCGCGGTAAGCGCGCTGGATACCGGCGGTGGTATTCACCATCTCATTGATTGCGGCGGCTTCATCTCCGTTTTGTGAGAACTGAACCATGCGGCGCTGAGAAGTAAGGTATTTCTGACGAACATCGCGGATTTCTTTCAGGATGTTCTGAGATGCCTCATCTTTCAGCGTCTCATTAAATTCATCCAGGATCAGGGTGATTTTTTTACTGGTTTCGGAGGCACCGGCAGCCAGCTGACGAATCTGAGGGTTCTTATCATCCAGCAGTAAAAGCTGTTGAATACCGACAAAATCATGAAAGTAATCAATCAGTAAGTTTGCTTTTACCGTGACAGGATAGTCCTCGTCCAGGATATCGCGGATGCCGTCATTGGCGTTGTTCAGACTGACAACGGACAGTGTGGCACTGATAATCATCAGCAGAATGGAAAAGCCAAAAGCCACGAAAAGTTTCGTACTGATTTTAATGCTGCGCAGAAACATCATTCCTCCGGATACTCAGTAAATGACTGGTTATCGGAAACTATAGGGAAAACTTTATCAATTAATTAAATTAATTCATAAGCACATAACGATAACAGCTGAAATAACAAAGGATTATCAGGACTATTTTTCTTCAGAGGCGGCCTTTCGCAGCGATAATCTCAGTGCTTAAGACCTTTGTTTTACGCTTTGTTGATGTTTTGTGCTGAGTTTTTATGAGAGAGAGACATAAAAAATGAGGTAAAAAAGTACAGATTTCTCATTTTTGTCTGTCAGAAATCACCGGATATTTTGCTGAAAAATAAGAATTATTTTCTTTTTTCTTCCGGAACGGAGAATAAACGTCCCCTTTTCCCGGAAAATAAGATGGATTTTATGCTGCCGATTTACAGGTTGATTTTATAATCAGATTGTAATGTACTGGTAAGTACATTTTTGATATTAACCAGAGAGGCCAGCATGGAAAACAATAAAAAAATCATTCGCGGCGGCACAATCATCACAATGGATGATGCCACCGTCATAACTGGATGGCGCTGTTCCGTGGTGTCTCGGCGGAAGAGTCGTTACCGGCATTTCTTATCAATACCTTCCATGCATTCGGCGCAATGATGACGGCAGACAATATGTATGCCGCTGTTCTGAACGGCAATATCAGTGCCCTGAATGCCGGTACCACAACGGTTTATGAAGTGAATGACTGCGTTAACTCACCGGAACATGCCGCCAATGCGGTTGCGGCGATGAAAGCCAGCGGTATCCGTGGCGTCTACGGTTACGGCATGCAGGTCTATGATTTTAAACCCGCGGGCTTTGCGTCCATGGATGCACGGCGTGACTGTGCCCGTGATATTTCCGAAACGTTGTTCCGTGACCAGGATCGGCTGGCGCCCGGGATGCTGATTTCCGATCCGGGTACGGTACCGTTTGCCGAATCGGCAAAACAAATCCGTCTGGCGGATAAACTCGGTCTGAAACACGCTTCCCATACAGGCGCAGCCAAAACCTCAGTTTTGCTGCGCGGCCTGCGTGAACTGGACGATCACGGCTTATTACTGCCGGGACATATCCACGCTCACAGTAACGGACTGACCGGCGAAGACTGGAAGCTGATCGCCAAAAGCGGCGGTCATGTGGCGAGCACACCATCCAGTGAGTTACAGATGGGGATGGGTTTCCTGCCTTATCAGCCGTGTGCGGAGTTTGGTATTCCGTTTGCGCTGGGTACGGATTTCATCGGTGTGACAACGGATGACCTGTTCACTCAGATGAATATGGCACTGCAAATCGAGCGGGCACTGGCGAATGAGAAAGTACACCAGCGCGATACCATGCCGTTTGAAATTACCCCGACCATCCGTGAAGCCCTGCACTGGGCAACCCTCGGCGCGGCACAAGTACTGGGACTGGAAAACGAGATCGGCTCGCTGGTTGCCGGGAAAAAAGCGGACATCATCATTATCCGCCACAGAGACGGTTTTGTGGCACCGGTCCACGCCGCAGGCAGTGTGGTACAGATGACACACGCCGGTGATGTCGATACCGTGCTGGCCGATGGTGTGATCCGCAAACAAAACGGTGTGCTGACCGGTTTTGATCTGCCTGAGGTAACCCGCTTATCCCATAACGCCCTGGCCGGGCTGGAAACACGCATCCGTGACCGGAAAATCCTCAATGCACAGGAAGTGGAAGCCTTCTTCCGCCTGGCGGAACGGATGGCATCCTTCCATTTCGCACAGGCATACAGTGATGAATTTTTTGTTCAGGCCATGAAACAGTCCTGATTTGCAGTGCGCTGCGGCGGGCAGCGGTCTCTCTTAGTGATCCCGCCTTTTCGGGGATTCCGGTTTAATCCGGGATCCCTTTTTTTATGCCTTTTACCAGTGAAGGGTCAGCGTGGTGGTTATCTGACGGTCATTGCCCCAACTGCATGCCGTATCGGTAAAGCAGGCGGAAACATAATGCTTGTTGAACAGATTATTGATATTCAGCGCGATTTCCGCATCCTCAAGGGCAGGGAGGTTATCAAGCCGGTAGCTCAGCATCATATCCGCCACGGTGTAAGCCGGAACGGTGAAGCTGTTGGCGTCATCCCCTTGTGTTTTACCGTTATAACGTACGCCGCCGCCGACAGTCAGGCCGCTGAGCGGTGTGCTGTCAAAGGTGTAATCTGTCCACAGCGAGGCAGTGTGCGCCGGGACCATGGCGGGGTGATGATTGGCATTCTCCGCCTGCTGACGGAAACGGGTATCGGTATAAGCATAGCCGGCGATCAGGTTCCAGTTGTAGGTCAGCGCGGCTTTGGTTTCCAGCTCACCCCCCCGCGAACGAATTTTCCCGCCCTGAACACTGAAAAACGGATTCAGCGGGTCGCGGTGCAGGTTATTATCTTTGGTCAGTTCATACACTGCGAGTGTGGCGGACAGCGCAGCATTCTCCGGCAGGTATTTCAGCCCGGCCTCATATTGTTTTCCGCGTGACGGTGACAGCGGTTTTCCGCTGACCGTAGCTGCAGTGCTCGGCTCAAAGGATTCGCTGTAGCTGAAATACGGGGCGAAACCATAAGGCAGCTGATAGTTCACACCACCGCGCCAGGTGAACTCTCTGTCTGTCTGGTGATGGGCGCTGTCTGCGCCGCTGAGGTTATCGTGGCTGCGGGATTTACTGGTATTTTCGTCATAACGGCCGCCGAGGGTGAATGTCCAGTCATCCAGGAAAAGCTGATCCTGGGCATAAATTCCGGTCTGATGATTTTTATTCACCGTGCCGCTGTCTGCCAGCGGTAATACGGTCAGATTACCGTACTGCGGAGATCGCAGATCCAGCGGGGCAGCAACGCCCATCTCATTGGTCATCCGGTTGCGAAGCTGTGAGTAATCCACGCCCGCCATCAGGGTATTGCGCCAGCCGTGACCGCTGATGTTGTGGATGACATGGGTATCAGTGACCAGGCCGGACAGCCGTTCGTCATTGCGGATATGGCTGCGGGAGAGGGTGGATGAGAGATCCTGCTGCGGCACGCCGTAACAGGCCGCCGGATTGCTGCTGCATAATCCGCTGCCGTAAATGGTGCGCCAGTTGGTGCTGATGTGCTGATAACGTAATCCCTGATGCAGCGACCAGTTATCATTGAACGCATGATCAAACTGCCAGCCGATCAGCCGCTGCTGCCGTTCAAAGCGGTTATAGCCCGGCTCGCCTTCGTTAAACCCGGTCGGCAATTTCCCGGCAGCGCCGCTGTCCACTGTTCCTTCACGCGGCAGCCAGCCGTAATAGCCGTTGCGCGGGGCATTCATGGCCTGGGCGGTAAGCAGCAAAGAAGTGGCATCATCCGGCTGCCAGAGGTAAGAGCCCTGCAAGGCATAATACCGCTCCCGCTCCCCCTGTTGCTGCTGATGCTGGTCATGCAGTGTGCCGGTCAGGCGGTAAGCCTGTGTTTCCTCATCATTCAGGGCATCACTGAGATCAAACCCAGTCTGCCACAGGTGGTGATCCCCGGCCTGTAAGCGGATTTCCCGCAGCGGATCCCTCTGCGGACGTTTGGAGGTCATCGTGACCACGCCGCCCGGATTGGATTGTCCGTAAAGCACCGACGCCGGGCCTTTCAGCACATCAATCCGCTGCATAAATTCCGGCAGCATCCGGCTCTCCGCATACATATCCCCCTGTACCTTTAATCCGTCCAGATAGATATTCTGGCTGACATTATGGAAGCCGCGCATCATGACACTGTCGAAAACGGATGAACTGCCGGACGTACCGGTCACCACGCCGGGGGTATATCCCAGCGCCTGTTTCAGCGTGGCAGGATTGCGGGCGGTGATTTCCTCCTCACTGATCACCGAAACTGAAGAAGGAACTTTGTTCAGCGGCGTGGCGGTTTTGGTGGCACTGTCGCTGTGTGTGGCGCGGTATGTGCCGTTGCTGTCCAGCGGACTGACCGCAGGCGGCGCGGCGGTGACCACGATTTCATCTTCAGCGGCGTGGCAGACACCGGCAACCAGTAAAGCCGCCAGCGAAAGCCGGAACAGGGAAGTGCGGTATAGTGCAGTCATACATCCTATCTCATTGAATGATAATTATTACCGTCATAAGTGACATGTGTGCGGATGACGGCTGTGATAAATAATGAAAAAGGCTGCCGGAGCAGCCATCAGAGTTAATTCAGGTGATTACGCCGCATCAGCGTGCGGGCGCGGTTTTTTCATGAAGAAGGCGAAAACCAGTGATAACAGGCCGAGCAGCAGACTCAGCCAGAATACGGCATGGATCCCCGATGCCAGTGCGGCGGTTGTTGTCTGCTGTGCTGCCGCCGCGTCACGGTAAAAAGACATCAGAGAGATGGCTGAAGCGGTACCAACGGCACCGGCTACCTGATAAAAGGTATTCCAGACGGCAGAGCCATCAGCATATAACCTGGCGGGCAGGGCACTCATGGCAGTAGTCTGCGCGGGCATGATCACACAGGTGACACCCAGGCACAGGAGCATAAAGGCGGCGACAATCTGCCACACCGGCGCATTTTCACCGATGGCATACAGGAACAACGCCGCACTCATCAGCATAAACAGAGAGCCGCAGACCACAAACGGGCGTGAATCAAACCGGTTATACAGAAAGCCGATCAGCGGTGAGAACACCACATTGATAATATTGCCCGGCAGCAGCAGAACCCCAGCCAGTGCCGCACTCAGCATCAGCACATCTTTCAGGAATACCGGCAGAATAATTGCAGCGGAGAGCACACTCATCATGCTCAGGATCATCATGATCAGGCCAATAATAAACAGCGGATTACGGAACACATCCGGGTGGATCATCGGCATCGCCATGTGTGTCTGACGGCGGGCGAATACGCCGAGGCAGAGAACCCCCGCCAGCAGGGAGCCCCAGACAGCGGGATCGCTCAGGCTGTGTTCCGCCAGGATAGCCAGCCCGTAGATGATGCCGCTGAATCCGGCGGAGGAAAGCAGAAGAGAAACAATATCAATACGCGGGCGTGTGATGTCACCAATCGGTGCGATGGATTTTACGGCAAACAAAATGATGGCGGCATAGGCCAGCGCACTGAGCCAGAAAATAGCATGCCAGCTGAACAGGGTGATAATAAAGCCGGAGATTGTCGGCCCCAGTGCCGGTGCCAGGGTAATCGCAATACCTATCATCCCCATCACCACCCCGCGCTGATAGACCGGAAAAATGAGTAATGCCGCACTCATCATTACCGGCAATATCACCCCGGTACCGATGGCCTGGATAACCCGCCCGAGCAGCAGTACGGCAAAACCGGGGGCCAGTGCGGCTACCAGACAACCGGCTAGGGAAACACACAGCGCGGTGAGGATCAGCACTCTGGTATTAAACCAGCGCACCAGAAACGCCGACACCGGAACGAACACCGCCAGCGTCAGCAGGTAGCCGGTCACCAGCCACTGCGCCTGACCGGCGGAGAGAGAGAACTGGCTCATCAGATTGGTGAGCGCCATATTTAATGCGGTTTCCCCGAACAGGCCGGTAAATGTCCCGGCCATCAGTACGCTCAGCATCATTTTCGGATAGCGTACCTGTATTGTTGCTTCTGTTGTCACATTCTTATCCTATTATTTCATCAACCAGGTTGACGAAAGGAAAAGTAACGCACTTTGCGATGATGGTCAACTTAGTTGACTAAGTGTTTTTGGTATACTGCACAAAAAGAAAAGGGGAGTGCGCGTGAAAATTGCATTGAATGACCTGGATTTTATCGACCTTATCAGTGAGCGGCACACACTGCTCCGTGAACGGATTGATACACTCTGGAATGCCCGCAGCGACATTCACATGAGTAATTCGGAGTGGTACATTTTATCGAGGGTGTATGACCAGCCGGTATCCATAGCTGATATTTCTGCGACAGTGACGATTTCCCGTCAGGCGATTCATAAATTCATCCGCCAGATGGAAGAAAAGGGATTAATCACCATCTTTGATGTTCAGGGCAGCAAAAAGCTCAAGGGGGTGAAAATGACACCGTTCGGGCAGCAATGCTATGACGCCTATGAAGCCATCAAAACCGGATTATGTGAT
Source organism: Morganella sp. GD04133 (assembly GCF_029835375.1). Classification (NCBI taxonomy): domain Bacteria; kingdom Pseudomonadati; phylum Pseudomonadota; class Gammaproteobacteria; order Enterobacterales; family Morganellaceae; genus Morganella; species Morganella sp. GD04133. The sequence continues at coordinate 106,861 of NZ_JAODZS010000015.1, forward strand.
GACATTGCGGCTGCTGTCGGGCAGGAAAATCTCGCACTGATCATCCGGCTATTTCAGCAACCCTGGTTTGATAAAAAACAGTAACGCCTTTTCTGCTGCCCGGAAAAGGCGTTACTGTTCAGGCGGCAGCGATAAGGGTGAACAGCCAGCGGAGCAGCACATCGGTCAGAGCGGCATCATCCGCCGGGTTCAGTTTTGCGGATTCTTTCCGGAAATGCTGCCATAACACACCGTTCTGCGCGGGGATTTGCCGGTGCAGGCGCTGCGCTGCTTCCAGCTTGCCGCTGATCACCTGCGGATCCGGAAAACGCGGCAGCGGCTGCCCGTACAGGCACTGCAGGTCATCCTGCAACTGTGAAATTTGTGACGGTGCAAAATTCAGTAATTTCCCGCTGTGTATTAATGCCGGGGAAGACTCCGCCTGAACCGCCTGTAATGATTGATGTAATACCTGTTGCAGTGTGTTCATTTTTCTCTCCTGATAATCCGGGCTGCTGTGCCGGGGATAATAGCGGACAGAAAAACCAATGCTTCGCTGTCCGGCGAAATATCTGCGTTTATCATGGAAGAGGAAAAGAAACGGAACACTCCGGTTATTGCTTTTTAATTGTGCTTATCCCGGGGAAAAGGATTCAGGACTTATGATCATGTCCGCAGAATGATAAATAACGGTAAAGCTCAGGCAGATCTGAATGCCTCCGGCGGACAACAACCCTTGTATCAGTCAAAAGAGGATGGGAATTCCGGAAAAATACGCTTTTCATGTGGTTATATTGTGGAAAGCTTAGGTTTTGGTAATGTAATCATTGGCAAATATCCTTAGGAAAAGCATAATGGTGTAAATTTTACTGACTTCCTCAGGTAACAAATGAGCCAGTACGAATTAGATTATTCATTCAGTGACGCATATCAAAGTACCCTGAATAACATTTCAAGAAATGAATGGGAGGTAAGAAACGCCTGCCTGAGCTTATCCGCAGGGCTGGATAATATCGAAATTTATAAATACATAGACACTGATTTTATTGCAACATGGAGATTAATGTCTCCGGCAGATTTATCCTCAGAGGATTTTTTAGATACCATAACGATATATTCAACCTATGACGTGTGTAATAATAACAGAAATGACTGATTTCAATGCATTAACGAAAATACCATTTGGTTGGAGTCAAGTGTTTATATTTTATTTTTTATTTTTAGTGATATTGTTTGTTCTAAGAAAGTTAATGATTTTTTTGATAAAAAGAAATAACGCATTACTGGATTTTTTTTACATATTAGTAATAATGGCTATTGGTGGGGGGTATCTGACAATATTTAAGCTTGGTGAGGATTTCATTCCGGGATATTTTTTTATAACGTCAGGTGGGAATAAAGACATTATAATATGGAGCAGCCTTTTATTTGCTTTCATCCTTGCTTTTTTTTCATCACCAAACATAAGAAAGTAATGTGTTTTCTGGAAATATCATTAGCCACAATTCTTGGTTTTCATAAATAATTAACTTTAAATTTATCTTAAGTTAACTATCTCATTGGTATTAATGTGAATAAATAAGGCGTTATCGTAAGTGAAAATTGCAGCTGCGTATAGATATTATTGCTGGTTTTCACTGTCACCCTGTTCTCCGGGAAAATGTCACTTTTGGTGAGATTAGTTAAGGTATTTACTTTAGTTAAATAAGGGCTGTTTTATGATTTTATTAGCCTGAGACTATCCCGGATGACTAAGGTCATTTAGGATAGTTCTGTGAGAAAACAGACTTGGCCGGTATAAGCAGTAACGGTTGTTTAACCTGTTTATTTTGTTATTTATTCAATGGAATGATAATAGCGTAAATTGGACTTTTCTGTCGGGGTCCAGTATGGCTACTGCTTCAGTGAAGTGCCGGTAATTTGCCGGTTATGGTGTGCGATTTTAAGCATTACAGGATCAATCACAGCACTTAGTTTTTCGACAAAATAGATCCCGGGAATCACACCAATGATACCGGGCATTTTGGAAGCAGATGAAGCGTCATATACGTAAATTTAATGATATTTAGAAGGCTCATTTTTTCAGTATCCGAGGGGATATACGTAGCGATTTAGTATACTGAGCTCAGAATGATGAGTAATCTTAAAAAGATAGCTAATAACAGAATTTAAATATTGTTAAGAGTAATTTCATTTTTATATCTGAGGAGGCATCATGAAAATTAGTTCGCCAGGTTCAATGTCAGGTCATAGAATTAACAATAAGGAATATGACTACATAAATAATATGAACAATAATTTATTGAAGATAGAAAAACAGCTTTATTGTACAAATGAACCAGACAATAAAACAAAGCTTAAATTAAATAATTTAATATTTGGCTTTATCAATGAGATAGAAAATAAACTTAAATCGGATCATGGGTTAACAGATAAATTACAAAAAAAGCTGCAGATATTGAATATAAAGTTTGGTATGGCTGCAATAAAAAGTGGAGATACAGACTGGGAGAGCTTTAGTTTAGCAAAAGAGGTTTATGATAATAGTCAATTACCTGATTATTTTTCATTGACTCTTGACGAGTTACAGACACAAAAGATAACAGCAGAGGAAAGAATATATGCATGGAACTGTTGTCAATATAATTTTGCACATAACCTCATTTATACCGAAATGCCAGCTCCTGAAAATAAAATGCAAGAGATGTTTTCACTTTATTTTGATCAGTACAAAATGCAGGGTATTTCGGAAAATATTGCGATAGCCTCAGCAAATGCTAAAATTGCAGAAAAGTTGTGCCAAAATAGCTTTGGCACAGAAGAGGAAGGACTAAATTCCTCATTATTTATTGCCAGTAGAAAACTTAATCAATTTTATGATGATTATATAAAGTGTGTAAACCCCGAAACGGATATGAACCTGATATTAGAGGGGGAAATCTTATCTGAATATATGTCAGTCTTCATCCCGTCTGAAATTAAAAAATTATTAAAAATAAGTTAACTAACTTGTAGGCGAAAAAGTGACATCAATTATATTGGTCTGCACATGACAGCCGCCGGAACCGCATGATGTTCAACCGGCAGGCATTATTGCGCACCAAAAAGCGCATAGGCTAAAACGGAGCAGGAAGCCCCACAGCAGCCGCAGAAGAAAAATAAGGTGAGGTGCAAGCGAAGAAGCGAAAACGCCGTACAAACCGGACATCAGTACGTGCGCGAGGTGCTGGTAGATTTGATGATTTTCCGGACATGCCAGGAAGCCCGTGAAAGCGGGCTGAATAGCAACAAATACAGACCGTAAATCTTAACAAATCTTAACTAAAATTGGGTTTTGAGAGGCTGCCACGATTATCATGGCGATATTAATGATTGTTCAGTGTGAAAATTATACGACATCCTGCTGACCAACGAAAAATATAATGACGTTCCTGACTGGGTTTCACTTATGGGTTAATATTCTTACGTGATAATAACTAATTCAGAGATAATACAATGTCAGGATACCGGCCGAATATATTCGGCAAAGCCATGGCGATTGATTGTGACAAAACCACAACAGGAGCCACCTGTATCGCGTCGTCAAGCATGATAAAATACAAAGGCACCCCTGCGGTGATTGTCGGCGACCTCACCACCCCCTGCCCGCAGTGCAAACAGACCGGCACGATAGCAACCGGAGACAGCCGGATGATGAATAACCGCAAACCACAGGCTGTTGACGGTTCAATCGTGCAGTGCGGTTGTCCTTATGGCTCTAATACCATTATCGCAAAAGCTTCCCCCGCGAACGCTACATCACTCACAGATGTGAGGGCATTTTCAGAATCAAAATCACATACAGGATATGCCGGTACCCGAAAACTTCCGGCCTACCTCACCGGAGAAAAAACCGAATTAGGATTTATTCCTGATTATCCGGCGCTACGTAACAGCATGGTTTTTCCGGATCAACGGTTGAGGGGGATGTTGTATCAAAATAATTTCGATGTGATGTTGCTCACCGTTAGTGAAGTTTTTGAAGTGCTTCAGTCATGGGGATGGAAAGACACAAAAACGGCCTGGGTAGAAATGACACAATCCGGTATCGGGCAG